>CBHXZU010000902.1:0-1512 GCA_966125105.1 uncultured Prosthecobacter sp. | reverse complement strand
GAATACTCGCGGGCGTCCTGGTAGGATTCCCAGCCGAAGGGGCTGATCAGGTCGTAAACGCGCTCATTTTCCGACAGACGCACTGTGTTGTCCGCATAGATCCCGAGGAGGAGGAGATCGAGCGTTGCTTCCCGTTGGGGTTGGGTCAGTCGGGTCGGAAACATGGCCTATTTGGCGCGAACGCGGAAAAGAACCTGGCCGAATTGCACCGGCTTGCCGTTTTCGGCCACGACTTCGACGAGGGTGCCGGAGCACTCCGCCTTGATCTCGTTCATGACCTTCATCGCTTCGATGATGCAGACGACGGTATCGGGCGTAATATCCTGCCCTGGCTTGAGGAAAGGTTGCGCATCCGGCGACGGGGCGGAGTAAAACGTGCCGACCATCGGAGAGGTGATCTCCTTGAGTTTCTCGCCGGAGGCTGCCGCGGCAGGAGCCGGGGCTGCGCCGCCATTGGCGGGAGCGGGCGCGACGGCGGCGGCAGGCAACGCCATGGGCGCGGCGACCGTGTGAGTGATAATGGGATCGGCGCCCCGCTTGAGCGTGATCTTGAACCCCTGCTCTTCGAGTTTGAAGACCGAGAGGTCGTTCTTCCTCATGAGCGCGATCAGCTCTTTGATATCTTTTAAGTCCAAGGTGTTGAAAGGTTGGTTAGGGTTGCGAGGGGCGGATGCTACGGGGGAGGGAAAAATGGGCGCAAGCGTTGTTTTTCGGGGCGTTGCGGCGGAGTCGTGCGGAGAATGGCGCGCGGAGGTCAACCTTCCACGTTACGCCGAGGTGTGGCTGGCTGAAGCTACGCGGACATCTTCAGGCTCGGCTCAACGTCCAACTTCCAACGTCCAAGGATTCGTGTGCGCGACGTCATCTGCGGGCGCGGCACTGACGGGCATTTCACGGCTTCAACGGTTCGCTCCAAAAAATGCCATTCGCCGCCGGCTTCAATCGACTGGGTAGCCAGCGAAGCGGGGCGCTGTCCCACAACGGTGGGCGAAGGTGATACACTCTTATCCCGACGCTGACGGACTTCGCCTGGAGCGCCCTGTCTTCCAATTTCATCGCCATGGGAACTTGCAGTTCAAGAGTGTCTCCCGGCGCGATCGTGGTGATCTCCTCTTTCGTCCTTACGCGGACGTACTGGGCAAATGGGATGCTATTTGGAGTTTCAGCGAGGGCCGCATGCAGATCGATTTCCACCTTTTTTGCGGAATGGTTCTGAAGAACAAATCGAGCGACGAGATCCAGGCCCGCGCGGTCGAATCCGGTAAAATGCATTTCGACTGGCTGGGAACGCGACGCGAACCAGCAGGGCACGACGATGGCGAGGACAACGAATACTATGATCAGGATCCAACGGCGTTTCACGGCGTCACCCTTTCGCTCCAGATGCTCCCTCCAAGCGGGGGCTTAATTGGGGCGGGCAACCATCGAAACGGTGGTTGGTTCCAGATGTCCGAGCGGAGATTGTAAACGAATAGCTCCGTCCGAAAAGGCGCCACGGGGCCGGATTCCTCC
>CBHXZU010000901.1:0-1562 GCA_966125105.1 uncultured Prosthecobacter sp. | reverse complement strand
GTGTTTCCCGGTTGGGGATGCTCATTCATGTCGTGCCAGTCCAGTTCGTTCCGGTTCATAAGCAGGTCAGTTCAAATCAGATGAAGAAGACCCTTCGGCTAATCTCGACGGCGCGCGATGTCGCGAAACCGTGTTGAGAGAAGTTTGCCGCCAGCGGAAACGCCCCGGGTCAATTGTTTGCAAACCAGCCCAATTCGCGCCCGAAGTGCTCGCGCGCGGGTTCTGGGCTTACCCCCCTTCGGCAGCAAAGGAAGATAGGTGATCGTGGGTTGCACAATTGGTTAGATCGCGCGTCCCGGCGCGTTGGTTGCATCACGCTGCGCCGGATTTACGCGTATCACAGATCCGTCATTGCGCGGGCAAACGCGAACGATTTGCGTGGCGGCTTTGGATAAGGCAGGTCGTTTTTTGGATGCGCCACAATCAACCTGCCGCGAGATGCCCCAGCACGGTCGCCGGATGTTTTACACGAACTTCTCGGCGAGTTGCACGAGCGTGCGAGTAGCGAATCCCGTCGCGCCTCTTGCCTGCCATGGTCGTTCCTTTTCGGAATACGCCGTGTAGGCGATGTCGAGATGCGCCCAAGGCACCGACTCCGCGAAAGTTTTCAGGAAAGCGGCCGCGGTGCAGGCTCCACCCAGGCGGCCGCCACTATTCTTCACCAAGGCGACTTCGCTGCGAATCTGCTCTTCGTGCTCAGGAAAGAGCGGCATTGGCCACAGGCGCTCACCAGCCTCAACACTGGCGCTCATGACGGCCGCTTGAGCCGCGTCGTCGTTGCTCCACAGGCCGGCTGCACTATCGCCCAGCGCCACGCCACATGCGCCCGTCAGCGTCGCAACATCCACGATAGCCCGGGCGCGCAGCACCTTGCGCGCATAGCCGATGGCATCGGCGAGAATGACGCGACCCTCCGCGTCCGTATTGACGATTTCGATGACCTTTCCATCGTAGCACGTGACGACATCGCCCGGCCGGTAGGCGCGCGAACTGGGCATGTTCTCCGCGCACGGGATGAGGCCGATCACGTTGCGCTTCAGCTTGAGTGCGGAAATCGCGAGCATCGCCCCAAGCACGGCGACCCCGCCGCACTTGTCCCAGATCATCTTCTCCATGTCCGCGCCGGGTTTCAGCGAAATGCCGCCGGTATCGAACGTAACCGCCTTGCCGATGAACACGAGCGGGGCTGCCTTCTTCGGGCCGCCACGGTGCTCGAGCATGATCAGGCGCGGAGGACGGGCGCTCCCCTCCCCGACCGCCAAAATGCCGCCAAACTTCTTCGCCTTGAGCTTCTTCTCATCGAGCACGCTGCAGCTCAACCCGAACTTCCGGGAATGCCACTGTGCCTCCTCGGCGAGGGTCGAGGGATAAACCACATTGCCCGGCTGGTTGCAGATGCGCCGGACCAGGTTTACCACGTTGCCGATCAACTCGGCGCGCGTTCCCGCCGCGCGTGCCTGGATGAGATCCGCTGCGTCAACAACGACTACGATTCGTTCTGGCGGCGCGGCTTTCGAGGTTTTGAAATCCTCAAAGCGATAGCTCCCGTGCAGCAAACCTTC
>CBHXZU010000900.1:0-1564 GCA_966125105.1 uncultured Prosthecobacter sp. | reverse complement strand
CCTCCGGTGACCTGACTTTCCGCAAACTGATCCCCGCGCTCTACAACCTCGCCGTTGACGGCGATCTGCCGAGCGCGGCGAACATCATCGGCTTTGCCCGCCGTGAAAAAAGCGACGAGTCGTGGCGCGCGGAGCTGAAGGAAACGACTGCGAAGTGCTCCCGCTCGGGACTAAACGAGGAGGTTTGGGGAAGCTTCAGCCAGCACATTTACTATCACCGCAGCGAATTCGGCGACGCCGAGGGCTACAAGACGCTCAAGACGCGCCTCGATGAACTCGACGCGAAATCCGGCACCCGCGGCAACCGCCTCTTTTATCTCTCCGTTTCGCCGACCGAATACGAAGGCATCCTCCAACACCTCGCCGACGCCGGCCTGACCAAGGCTCCCGATGGCGGGTGGGCGCGCGTGATCGTCGAGAAGCCGTTTGGCACCGACCTCAGCACGGCGAAGGAGCTCAATGAAGTGATCGGCCGCGCTTTCCCTGAAAGGGACACGTTCCGTATCGATCACTATCTCGGCAAGGAAACCGCGCAGAACATCATGGTGCTGCGCTTTGCGAACTCGATCCTCGAGCCGCTGTGGAATCACCGCTACGTCGATCACGTGCAGATCACCAGCGCCGAGACGCTCGGCGTGGAAGCGCGCGGACCGTATTACGACAAATCGGGCGCGCTCCGCGACATGGTGCAGAGCCACCTTGTGCAGCTCCTCTGCCTCACCGCAATGGAGGCGCCGACGGATCTTTCGGCCGACTCCGTGCGCGACGAAAAGGTGAAAGTCGTGCGCGCGCTGCGCCGCATGTCGGACGCCGACGTCGCGCAAAACGTGGTCCGCGGCCAATACGCCGGTGGCTCGATCGCCGGAAAGGCCGTGCCCGCTTACCGCGCAGAGGATCGCGTGAATCCGCAGTCCATGACGGAAACCTACGTCGCGCTGAAGCTGCACGTGGACAACTGGCGCTGGCACGGTGTGCCGTTCTACATGCGCGTCGGAAAACGCCTGGCGAAAGGCGGCGGTGAAATCGCGGTGCAATTCAAACAAGCGCCGGGCGTGCTCTTCAATAGCGCGGAAGCGCCAATGGGACCGAACCAACTGGTCATTCGCATTCAGCCGGACGAAGGCGTGTCGTTGCGCCTGCAGTGCAAAGTGCCCGGCAGCACGCTGCGCATCGAGCCGGTGAAGATGGATTTCCACTACGGCACCAGCTTTGGAAAACAGAGTCCGGAAGCTTATGAGCGTCTAATTCTCGACGCGATGAGCGGAGACGCCACACTGTTTGCGCGCCGCGACGAAGTGGAGGAAGCCTGGCGCTTTGTGGACACGATTGAAAACGCGTGGCACAAGTCCCCAACACCGCCGCCGCTGTGCGAATACGCCGCGGGAAGCTGGGGCCCGAAGGAAGCCGACGAGCTCCTGCGGCGCGAAGGCCACGAGTGGCGGAGGATGTAAGCCATGCCGGTCGATCTCTCGATGCTCGGAACACCGGTCGAAGTCGGTTCCATTTCCCGCGAGCTCAAGAAGCTCTGGGTTGCGGACCAGACGCGCACGCGCGCCACGCTCTT
>CBHXZU010000899.1:0-1615 GCA_966125105.1 uncultured Prosthecobacter sp. | reverse complement strand
CCCTGGTTGAATGCGTCTTTTGGAAAAGACGTTTTGAACGTGGCATTCCCGCCGGCAGCGATCTCCGGAAGTGGCATCTCCCACCTGCGTTGGAAAATTGGACGTTCATTGCCATTGTCCCGCTGGAGCGTGATAACGACGTGGCCGTCCGCGAAGTCGCCTGTGCCCGCGTTTTGAAGAGGAATCGAAAGCTTCACTTCGCCGGCGGACTCCTCAACGTGAACACTCTTCACCGCAACTTTCGCGATTCCTCCAACGGTGAAAGTAGCGGCGAAACTCGGTGGATTGTCGGATCGAAGGTCCCCCGAATATATGGCATAGACGCCATGCGCGAGGGGGCGCATCGGCGCGACGGTGATGTTGCCAACCGTTCCGTGCTGGGATGCGGTCGTTACCGACTCCGCGCGTCGTGAACGATTGGGCCGCCACAGGTCCACGGTGATCGACTCATACAAATTCTGCCGCCGCGTCGAAGGCACGCTAGCTCTCGAGCAATAGTAAAGGGGCTGGATTACCAGGTCTGTAGCGGCACCAGAGAATCCGGAGAGTTCGAGCGAAGCTCTTCCATCGGCCGCCTCGTATACCGGCCCAGAACTTTGGAAGCCGACGATCTCGAACTTCCCTTCGCCAAGAAAAGTCGGTTTTTGGTTCTCCAGCCGCCGCTCCCCGCGCGTCCCGCCGGGTGGAATGCCACCGGCTTTGCGATCAGGATCTGCACTTGCAAATTGCGATCCTTCGCTGGGATTGCGCTTACTGCCATCGCCGACAGGCCGGAACCGTTTAACTCCCACTCCGGCCACAAGCAAAAGCGCTGCAGCGACTCCAAACAGTCTCCAATTCGCGCGACTCACCGCTTTAACCACCGCGATGGGCATTCCGGCTCTGTTATGCATTTCCGACGTGGAGGAGATTGTCGAGGCATCGTGAGTTTAGGGTTATGTCTAAATAGCCAATCGCATAAACCCCTCGACAATATTTTTCATCGATTCGCGTGCATGTCCCGAAACCTGCGACGGAGCCGCACACGGGAGCATGGGCCTCCGGCCCGTAAGTGGGGTCATCGCAAGTTGAGCAAAACGAGTTGCCGGGAACGGTTTCGATCCCGCGCCAGCTTTGAGAACATGCCTCACCCTGGAGGTATCCCGGAACGACGGACCTCGTATTGGGATGGTTCTCCGTTACGGGCCGGAGGCCCATGGCCATCTCGCAGGCGCGCTTGCAAACCGCTCAGACACTCGACGCTGGCCGGGACGAGATCGATGGAGGATCCGTATGAATTACGCCCCGCCCCTCACTTCCCCGCCCCATCCGAGGGCGTCATGAGGAAGGTCATCAGGTCTTTGATTTCCTGTTCATTGAGCGAACCAAGCAATCCAACGGGCATCAGCGAGGTGGGCAGAGCTGCGCTGGTCTTGATATCGGTTTTCTTCACCGTAGTGACTGTGCCTCCGGGCGCGGCGACTCTTAGTTCTTCCGGAGTTTCGCCGACTCGTGTGCCCACTACCTGCGCGCCACTCGCACGGGTCACGAGGTAGGCGACGGCGTCGGGGTTGATGGTGGCGTTGGGATCTACGATGTCGCGCATCAGCGCTTCGTAATCGCGGTGCGCGCTGTT
>CBHXZU010000898.1:0-1626 GCA_966125105.1 uncultured Prosthecobacter sp. | reverse complement strand
ACCTGGTCGCACGCGTCGAGGCCTTCGAGTTCGTCGGCGATGATCTTGTTGATGTTGCCGACAGCCTTCGTCACGCCCTTGCCGAGGTAGCGATCTTTCACGCCGTCGCGGAGTTCCCAAGCCTCGTGCTCGCCGGTGCTGGCGCCGCTCGGAACAGCCGCGCGTCCCACCGCGCCGCCGGCGAGATGCACCTCTGCTTCCACCGTGGGATTTCCACGAGAATCAATGACCTGGCGACCGATGACGTTGGTGATGGTGGTAAGAGACATGGTAAAGATTGGCTGAACTGCAGTTGCGCTTGCGCGCGAAAAAGGAGCGCGGGAGATAGGCCGCGCGGTGGCAGATGGCAAACTTTTCCTGTCAAGCGGCGTCGGTAGGAAATGGGGGCCGTAGTGTTCCGAATAGGGAGATGTGGATGGATTGTCGGCGTGGGCGGGGCGTTTTTTGGGGCAAGTTTCCGGAACGTTCGAGTTCCACCCGGCAAGCCACGCCACATCGCAAGCGCGCGGGGGAGGCTCTAATTGCGTGCCTGTTGAAACTCATCCCCGGACGCGTCGATCCGAATCAGGGCCGTCAGCGGATCTCGGCAAGTTGTGACTGCGGCTGACGTATATAATAGATATCCCACTCGCTCTCGTTGTCCTTTACGAAGCCGTGCCGCTGATAGAACCGGTTCACCGGACTCTCCTTTAGGGCCCCCAGGAAAATGGGAAGACTCGCCTGGTCGGCGCGCGCCGTGAGTTCCTGGAGGATTGCGGTGCCGATTCCGCGACCGTGGAATTGCGGCAGCAGGTAGAAGTGCTCGAGGTGAAATCCATCCGTCGCCGGCCGGAATGTATAGAACCCGATTCGCTCCCCATTCAGCAGAATGAACTGCGAGAGATCCGGATAGAATGATCGTTCCAGCCGCTGCCTGGATCGCTTGGGGTCGTAACGTCTTAATCGCTCCAGGCTTTCGCGCATCGATTCCAGACGCATTGCGTGCATGGTTTCGAAGTCGGCGATGCTGCAGGGGGCGAAGCTAACGTCGGTCGGGGCCGTCTTCATCGGTGGGTGTCTGCGATCATGGTGATCCAATGCCACATGAAGCCTGCGAGGATAATGTGCATTGCGAGCATGAAGAAGGTGAATGGACTGATCGGCCCGTAATAGAAGATCAGCCCGAGGCTCAACATGCCTTGCACCAATCCGCCGCTGAATTGGCCGAGAATGCCTGCATTCGCGCCGAGGGCGACGAGCGCTCCGGACACGAAGTAACAGGCCAGCGCGTCGACTTGGAACACGAGACCCGGGAGCATCGCGGTAAGCGCGATCACCACCGCATAAAAGACTCCCGCGAAGCGGTATTTTTTGCCGAGCGCTCGTGAGCGTTGCGCGTTCGCAGCAGAGCGCTGGTAGTCGCGATGCGCGGGATCCTCGGGGACGATCGACGGCACTTGTCCGAGCGAAGTGTTGCACCAGACACACGTCGGGAACGCGTCTTCGTTTTCGAATCCGCACTTGGGGCATTTCCTCATCGCGCGATCCGGCCTGGAGTTAGAGAAGTTCCTCGCCCACGAATACGAGGCAGCCGTCCGGATCCACGATGTGAAACTCGCGCATGCCGTAGCTCTGATCGAAGAGATC
>CBHXZU010000897.1:0-1804 GCA_966125105.1 uncultured Prosthecobacter sp. | reverse complement strand
CCTGACCTTCGCAATCGTTTTCGAAGTCGCAGGCACCACCTGCATGAAGCTCGCCAATGGCTTCTCGAAAGCCGTCCCATCCGTGCTGATGGGAGTTTTTTACACTGCATCCTTCGGCCTGTTGACCCTGGCCCTGAAAAAGGTCGACATCAGTGTCGCATATGCAATCTGGAGCGGCGTCGGCACCGCGTTGATCGCAAGCGTTGGGATCTTATGGTTCGGCGAACCGATCACGATCGCGCGGACTTGCGGGATGGTGGCGATCATCATCGGGGTAGTGCTGCTCAACTTATCCGGCGGCACTCACTAAAGCCTCCATCTATTGCCGGGCAGCACGAGAGCCCTCATCCGCGGGCCGAAGGCCCAACCGCCTACCAGCCTAGGGCAAAGCGAAGAATGAGCGACGCCCTAGGTAACCCGCCATAGGCGCGGAAGCCCTGAAAGTGGCGACACAACAGCGCGACAACTGGAAACGGCTTTTCGTAACAGCTCAGCCGCACCGTGACACCTCCGTTCTCCCGCACGGCTGCTCTAAACATGCACGGCGCTGCTGAGTTCAGGGAACTGCCCGCTGAGTTCAGGGTCGATGCCGGCTGATTCCGGGGCGCGGCCGGTCCAATCAGGGAGAGGCTCATCGCGTTCAGGCCGGCTACCATCGCGATCCGGCGCGGCGCCGATTAAAAAAGTTTTGCGGCCGATGCGATCAGGGACGCGGCCCGATGTATTCAGGCGAAGCTCGATTTGAGCATCATTGGCTCTTTTTCGAAAAAAACTTCGTGGCGGTTATTCGCTGCCGTCAAACCATTTGCGCCACTCTTCGCTTCAGCTCCCACCCCCCCCTGTGAACATACGCGAGGGGGGTGCTGCTACGATGCGCCGCACAATCCATTCTGGCACGTGCCTCTGGCTCGTTCGCATGCGAACGACCGGATCACCGCGCCGCCACCACCAATTCCGAAAACCACATTTACATCCATGAATTTAAAATCACGCGACCGCTACGACGCCTTGAAATGCATCAGCCACTTCCGAGTCCAGCACCCGGAAGCCGCTGCCAAACCCGCCGCCAAGGCCGCCTTTGATGCCGTCGACGCCGCCATCGCCGAACTTGAACTCCTCGCCAGCGGACGACTCCACGGGACCAATACGTTCCTCAGCGCTTCCGCCGAACGTCAGGCTGTGCGAGCAGAGCTCCACGAGTTCACCAGTGATCTCTCGCGGATCTCCAAAACACTCCCTCGCGCGCTCTACCCAGATATTGCCGAGCAACTCCGGATGGGACGCTTGAACGCCTACCAGGATCTCCTTTCGCTTGCGCGCAACGCGATCACGGTCATCACGCCGATCAAACAAGTCTTCATCGATCACGGCGCGCCCGAAACTGTGATGGAAGACATTCAAACGCTGATCGATGCGCTCGAGCTCGCCGCAACCCGTCGCAATCGCGGACTCGGCTCGCAAATCGCCACAAATACCTCCCTGCGACTCGCCGCGCGCAACGCCATGGACCACGTCCGAATCCTCGACGGCATCCTAAGATTCACCCTCAAAGGAAAGCCCGGCCTCCTCGCCGAATGGAACGCCGCCAAGCGCCTGCGCCGTCGCAACAAGTCCGCGCAGCCCGAAACGTCCGCCGAGTCGCAATGCCCAACGCCTTCACTAGGTGCGCCCCGACCGGAGGAGTCGTCGTCCCGGGACCGCCAGCTTACAATTACCCACAAGTTCTCAGACGCGCCCTGTTCATTGCGTGCTTTTCGATCTCGGCAGTTCGATGCCGAAGGCATCACAGCCGGTGTGTCATCCG
>CBHXZU010000896.1:0-1804 GCA_966125105.1 uncultured Prosthecobacter sp. | reverse complement strand
CGCGAGCGATCGAAGTATTCATTTGCGAGGTGGCAGGGGGCTTACTTGGAGAGGGGAAAAAACAGGGAGGACCGGGCGCTACTCCGGCTAGCGATTTCGGTAACGGCCTCGCTGTTGCCGCCCGGGCGAATGGCCCGTTCGAATAGGTGATCGTCCGCGAGTTCTTGCGGCTCGCTTGGATCGTGTGACGGTAAAGCGGTCACTGGCTGCGAGGCCATAGCTACCTCGCGACCTCCCTGAAATTTTCTGTGGATCTGCTGGGTGCAAATGACGGCCAGCAGGATCATGCACGTGGCCTTCATCATCCAAATGCCGGCGTCTAGGAACGCGCAAAGCAGCCACATCCGCGGCGCATCATTCGGCATCAGCGCCAGCGGCCGCCGCGCCGCGTAACGCCCCCAAATCCCAAGCACGAGCCCGCCGATCGTCAGGAAGTCCTGGACAGTCTGCGCATTCTCCGCGCCCCCCATCCCGAGCTTCCATTTATCGTTCACCCATCCGAGCAGCATCAGCAAAATGCCGATGACGGTTTTCGAAAGGAAAGGGCTCTTGGGTGGCAGTGCTAAGCGAGGCGAATCCATGGCGCCGCGCACCATGCCCACGCATGCAAAAGTCGTTTAGGGTGGAACCGGAGAAACCGGAGGAACCGACAAGAAAACTTACCCCTCGATCGCCAACCACTCGCCGCCGCCGCCGATCGGCGTCTGGATCTTCGTCGCGCGTCCCGCGTGAAATCCGTGAGCGAGCGCCGTCTTGTTCTTGCGCGTCTCGATCCGTTTCACCTTCTGCCGATTCGGCGCCACTTTGTCCATCTCAGCTTCACGCGCCTGCTCTTCCGCGACGATCAGCGCGGCCTTCGCATCGTCCAGTTGGATCGCATCACTGGCCTTCTGCAGGGTGGAGACCACGCCGTAGATGAAGCCCGCAATGAAGCCCGCCCGCTTCGCCGTCGTCATGCGTCGCCGTTCCTTGCGCTCGTTCCGATCGTACGCCTTGAGGCAATCCGTCCCCGCGCGCAGCAGGAAGTCATGGACATACTTCGCGATCGCGATGTCCGTGGGACGTCCCGCGAAAATGACGCGCGGCTTCGACACACACACGCCCACGTGGAAAAAGTTCAGCAGGATCGAAAGCACGCCCTGGCGCAACGCCGTGAGCCGCTCGCCGCAATGCATGAACTCATGCGCGATCGCCTCGCTCTCGTCGTCCAGGTCCAGCGCCGCAAGGTCCACGTGGTACCGCGACGCCAGCTCAAACGCGAGCTGCGCCGCCCGCTCTGCCTCGTGCGGATTCCCGCGCTTGTCCGCCGCCAGGCGCAGCAGCTTCTTAATTCTCTCCAGGATCGCCTTGCTCGCCTCGCGCCGCTCTTCCGTCGAGCTGCTCGGCGGCACCGCATTAAAATCAAACTCGGCCTGCTGGTTCATCGAGCTTTCCCGTAGAGGCATTCCGCGAGGGCCTTGCACATTTCGAACACGTGGCTGCTGTCGATGATCTCTGTGCGCGTCCAATCTTCGCGGTCCGTGATCGCGCGAACGAGGAAAGGATACATGAGCGGCTCGCCGTAGCCGTCATCGCAAGAGTTCTCCCGCTTCCAGCGACGCCACGCCGGGAGATCCTTGATGATCGTATAGCACGCCAGATTTCCTGGCAGGGTTGGCAGCGGCTTCTTCGGCATAATTCAAAAAGGGCAGTTGCTCACGTCCACTTCCTCCGTGCTCTCCGTGCGCTCCGTGGTTTCCATTGTCTTGTCCGTCGCGTCCGTCGCGCCGTCGCGGTTCTCCCGCTTCACCTGCTTGCGCAGAGA
>CBHXZU010000895.1:0-1805 GCA_966125105.1 uncultured Prosthecobacter sp. | reverse complement strand
CATCGTCGCGTCACACGAGAATACGCTCGATTAGCGCGGACCCATACTGAAAAGCGTGCTGATAAAAGGTGACCGCGCTGGATGATAGCTCGCGCCAATAGCCCCGCCAGGTGACTTCCGGCGCGAGGACCACCATGCACGCGCTGAGGAGCACGACGTTAAATAGGTAGATCAAACCCAACGAGAAGACCCGCCCTGGTCCCGCGAAGTCTGATTGCCCGATTGGGATCATCCACCCGGTGAAACTGAGGTGGAAGGCCCAGGTAAAACCGAGCGCGCCAAGGAACCATTCACGATGGTAAACCGCTTCGGGCATCCAGCCGACAATTCCCCAAACGGCCAGGACGGGCACAGCTGCGAAGGGCCAGAGATAAGGCGCCAGGGCGATGAGAAAGTTATAGCGATCGGTGACGATGTAGCCGCCATCGCGAGAGATCTCGTAATCCGTGATCCTGCCGCCAAACAGCCGAGCGGTGAGCACGTGCATTAATTCGTGTCCCCACACATAAGCGCGAAGCGGACGCGGCTGGCGCCACACGCAGAGCGAGAAGATGAACCAGAGCATCCACGCAGCGGCGCCGCAGCCGAACATCAGGAAATCATGAGTTTTCCAGAAAGGTCCGCGCGGGCCGTGCCCGCTTGCATGGGCAAATGCGTTGAAGATCGCGTCCGTGAGGATCCAGCAAAATGGAAGCAGGCTGAGTCCGACCACGAAGTTCCAGATCCGTCCAGCGAGCCGGCCTGAGAACCAACTGCGGCTCGCGGGCTCATCGTATTCTGCCCGGGCGGCAGCTCGTCCGCGCAACTTCCATTCGCCCTTCAAAAGGGGAAGGTCGTCGCCGGGCGAGGTCTTGTTCCGTCGCCGCTTGGTTTTCGGAGATTTCGCCCGGCTCACGCGGGGCACCTTGCCGGTTGGCACGCTGTTCGTCGAGCCGCTTCGCTATGCCGTCAGGCTGCTATCGAGCGCCGTGAGGAGCTCGCGCATCGTCTCAGGCGTTTCGTCACCCATGTTGGAGAGGCGGAATGTCTTTCCTTTTAGTTTGCCGTAGCCGCCATCGATGATGAATCCGCGGTCCTTCGCATTCTTCGCGAGCGTGGCGACGTCGATACCCTTGTTATTGGCAATGCAGGTAAGCGACTTCGAGCGGAAGCCTTCCGGCGCGAAGAAGTCAAAGCCGTGGCGGCGCACCCACTCGTGCACGATCGCGTTGTTCTCCGCGTGGCGGGCGTGGCGGTTCGCAACGCCTTCCGTGAAGATGTCGTCGAGCTTGGACTCCAGCGCGTAAATGTGGCTGATGCTCGGCGTGCTCGGCGTCATGTCTTCCGCCTGGTTTTTGGCGAACTCGAGGAAGTCGAAGTAATAGCCACGGCCGCCGACTTTCGCGGCGCGATCCATCGCCTTCTTGCTGGCGCTAAAGATCGCGAGCCCCGGCGGCAGGGCGAGAGCCTTCTGCGAGCCGGTGAGCAGGACGTCGATGCCGAGTTCATCCATCGGAATCGGCACGACGCTGAAGGAAGAAACGGTGTCCACGATCAGCAGGACATCGGGGAAGTCGCGCATGACCGCGGCGATCTCCTGGATGTCACTCATCACGCCCGTCGACGTCTCATTGTGAATGAGCGTTACCGCGTCGAAACCGCCGGCGCTGAGTGCAGCGCGCAGTTGCTCTCCGCGAATTGGCTGACCCCATTCCACCTGCAGCGCGACGGCGTCCTTGCCGCACTTCTTCGAAACATCGAGCCACTTGTCGGAGAAAGCCCCGCACATGCAGTTCAGCACCTTGCCCGTGCCTACGAGGTTCCTG
>CBHXZU010000894.1:0-1817 GCA_966125105.1 uncultured Prosthecobacter sp. | reverse complement strand
CTACACGACGAAGGAGGACGGGCTCGGCATGGGCTTGGCTATTGTGCGGTCGATCGTCGAGGCCCATTCCGGCACGGTCACGGCCGAGAACGCGGCGACCGGTGGCGCCCTCTTCGCAGTCGAGTTGCCCGCGGCGCAGTCGCATTCACGTTACTGAGGGATGACGTCGGATTCCACGGGTGAATGGAGGGAGTCGACGAACCGCCCATCACAAACGCGTCCGTGCCGGGCAAGAGATTCGAAATGGTTTCATGAAGTCTGTGCTCTTCCTTGGCGCGCTTAGCCTGTTCGCCATTGCGACCGACGTCATCACCCCGGAGGTGCCACCGGCACCTGGCGCCTCGCAGCCGATGCGCTTCCGGGTGGAATCAGGCACTTACCGCGGCATGGACGGCTCCAGCGGCACCCCAGTAACCGTGCGGATCGATACCGCAACTGGGAGAACCTGGAGGCTCGCGGATCGCCAGACCGACAAGGGTTTCGTGGCGACATGGGTTCCGATTCGGGAGGGTGGCCAGCCAGCCGAACCTCCCGCGGGCCGTGCTCAATAACTTGCCGGAATAGTCGTTCGACAGGGGCGCCAAAACTGGAGCGATTGCCAAAAGTAACTTCCGATTGGGGTGCTGTTGTGTCGCCCACCTCGGGGCTCGCACGTCCGATTCGTTTACCGTGTGCCCCAGGGCGGGGATTAAGATCGCGCGTTCGCAGAAACGACCCCGCGCTTCGGCCTACTTTTTCACTTCTTAGGCGTCAACGCCCACTCCCGCAGCATGGCGACGAGTTCCTTCATCACCGCGTCGCGTTCTGCGCCGGTCAAATTGCGCCGGGCGGTCTGGTTGACCATCCGCTCGAGGTAAGTGAGGTTCAGTTTTCCCGCTGCTTCGTGAAACTCCTTCACCGTAATCGCGTCGAGTTCCGCCATGCGCTCGGACTTCCAATCGTCGCCATCGAAGTATTTGTGCGGGCCGAGGAGCAACAGGTCGTAGCGGATCAGGCCGGTCACATAGGCGGAAAAACCCGCGTAGCCGAGTTCGTTCCAGCGCTGTTCGATACACGGAGCCAGCGCATCGGAATAATGCACGTAATCTGAAGCCGCGGCAAAGTCGCCAAACGGCCTTGATCGCGCGGCGTTTGCCTCCTCGCAAAGCGCAGCGCAGACCAGGAGCCCGCGCGCCTTGGCGCCGGGCACGTAATGCTGGACGAGCAGCCGATCGAAGGCGTCCTGCACATGTTTGCTCTCCCGCGAGAAGGGCAGGGTGATCCAATGCGGGCATCGCCGGCGGAGATCGAAGCAGATCAATTCCAGCGCATACGGCGGAAAGGACGGGTAGCGAAACTCGGCCGCGCGCAGCCGCGTGGTTTCTTCCAGGAGCCCGGGATATCCGACGTGGCGGCGATGATTCTTGCAGGAAACAGTGCGGGAACGAGGCATCGACCCGTGGCGTAGCGAAAAGCCGGCCAGCTTTTCCATTTATTTTCGAATGAAGCCTGGGCTCCGCCAAATCGCCATTCGCTTTGGGCACGCAGCTGCGAGGTAGCTACCGTCGCAAGACGGTGGCACTTCATCTTGCGGAAGGGTGCAGCTGGTGGAAACGCGTTTTCGGGGAAGCGGCCAGCCGGTTGTGACGGAGCTCCGTTCTCCGAATCGGCAAATTACGGGCACATTTTCACCGTGTTTGGGTCGCATTTCGGAGCGCGAGACGGCGCGGTAGAATGTGCATCCAACTGACTGCGAGCGTTTTATTTTATGCACATGGGTAGTCTCTTCCGCTTCGTGACTAATCCCGGCATCGTGAGCGGCGTCAGGAATGACCTGC
>CBHXZU010000893.1:0-1826 GCA_966125105.1 uncultured Prosthecobacter sp. | reverse complement strand
TTCTTTTGCGACGCGAAGTCGTGACAGCACCCGCCGCACACCAGTAAACCTTTCAAAGGCTTCGGATCTTCCGCCCGGCCAATGACTCCCAAAAGAACCAGCACGCAGCACACCGCGAAGATGGAGAGGAGACGTTTCATAAATATCCGGTATTTGTGGTTTCGAGGCTCGTCGAGCTTTCCCGCGGTACGGACTCAGCTTACGACACGCGCATGCCGTCAGGAACCTTCATGAAGCTGGGAGTCGTCGCCGCAGCGATCGGCGCGATGTGGTGGTTCAGCCCAGGCCGCAGCATTGCGCACGCACCCGGCGTGCTCGTGGCGGTGGAACCGCGGCAGACGCTCCTCCCCGGCTACAGCCTTCCTGAAATCGCGGGATGGAAATTGCGCGCCGTCGCCGATTACGAACTGCGCGGCCGCGTGCTTGGAACCAAACACTACCACAGCGGCGCCAGCGCTGATCTCGTCCCTGTGGATGTCGCGGTTGGCTGGGGACCAATGAGTGACACGCGGATGCTCGATGCGCTCACGTTTTCGATGGGCAATCGGTTCTTCTTTTACGAATGGGAGAACAAGCCGCCGCTCAGTGACGACGAAATCCTCCGCAACGTTTCCAACAACCACGTGATCGCCGCCAACGACCAGGTGCGCGACATCATCGCGAATCTTCGTCCGGGACATCTCATTTACTTCCGCGGGTATCTTGTCGACGCGACGAAACCCGGTGAAGGGAGCTGGGTGACCTCCCGCCGTCGCGATGACCGCGGCAATGGCGCGTGCGAGATTTTCTACGTGGAGAGCGCGCGTGTGTCGGAGACGACGACCAGCGAGATCACTGGCGTGAGCCAGCGTTTTGGCTCGAACGTCGGGTCAAATCCGGTGCCGGGGCCGGCGCGGTAAGCGGCGGCAATCTCGAAGTCGTGGGCGACGAGGCAGGCTTGAGCGAAGGCTGGAAAATGCAGCACACGAAAAGCAGTTCTTGTGAGACGCCGAAGATAGTTTCGCCTGTTTCTTTGTTGGAGAAGAACCGCAGGAATCCGGGCAGGAAATGCCGACAAAGAAAAGCCGGTCATCCTGAGAGAGCCTAAGCGACCGAAGGACCCCGAGCCACTCGAAGGAATCTCATCGCCGGCGGCAACCCCACCCCGGTCGTAGCTGTGGGGAATTACTTCCTCAGAGCCACTTCCCCGCAGCTACTCCCCACCTTCCTCGCCGCTACCTTTGCTGCTGCTCCCGCGCCGCACCCACGGGACCTTCGGCTTTGCAGTGTAAGTTCCCGGCGCGACTTCGGCCGCGGTTCGGAAATGCACTTTGGCGACCCGCCGCAACGAATACGCGTCGTGCTTTTGCACGTATTCGCGGGCCTGTTCTTTGACTGCGTCCGAAATCCCCTTGCCCAGCGTCATGCCGAGTTCGCGGCCTTTATCCCGCAGCCAGTTGATGAATGCCTCGCGGGCCAGGATGGAAGCGGCGGCGACGGCGACATCGCTTTCCGCCTTCGTGCGTGAATCCAGGACGATCTCGCGGAGATCCGGGCTTAGCGCGCGTTTGATCAGCGACGGATCGGCGAACTGATCGCTCAGGGCGCGCGGACAATCCGGCACCTTCTTCGCGAGCGTTTCGATGATCACCGCATGGCCGCGCGCGAGCAGTCGGTTGAGGTTCCCGTATTCATCGTAGAGCTGGTTGTAGCGCGACGGCGCCAGGACCTCGACGACGCTATAGACGCCTTCCGTCTCGCGGATCGCCGCTGCCAATTCGCGAATGCGCGCATCGCTCGTGATACGCTTGCTGTCCATCACACCCGCCTGCATGAGCGAGCGCGTC
>CBHXZU010000892.1:0-1831 GCA_966125105.1 uncultured Prosthecobacter sp. | reverse complement strand
GCGTCCTTCTTGGCTTCGTCGGCGGCGGTGCTGAACGCAACGCTCATGGCGAGCGCGGCGAACGTGGTGATGATGCGTTTCATGTTTGGGTTACTGGTTTACTGGCCCGACCGCTTACCGCAGTCGTGCTGTGGAAACGTGTAGGTTTGCTCCGTCGGACGGGCAAAAACTCTATTTCTTAAAAAGTTCCTCATCTCTGTCCCAAAATGCAGGTGCCAAGCTATCTGTAGCGCTCCGTTGCGAACGGGGGAGTGGCTTCGGAAGAAGGCAGGTTGGGCTGGGCTGGAGCGGGACTGAGACCGAAGCCCACGACCCAGTTTTTAGGGAGTCCCGGGGTGCCGAGGCTAAAATGAACTCGGATTGGAAAAAGATCGACCGATCGCGCGTATCGAGCGGCGTTGCAGGGTGTTCGGAGGATCTGTAATCCGTCGGGGGCGAGTCCAATTGTCCCGAAAAGCGACCGATATTCGTCTCGCGGGAGTCGTTTTCCTTCGCAACGGAGTCGGCGCTTCCGGGGAGGATGGATTTCATCAAGGGAAGGGAGTCAGCACTCGGTGCGAGGGAATCTGCATTCGTCGTAGGGGAGTCTCGCCTGCGAATGCATGCAAGCCGCCGGAGGTGATCTTGATTGGCGAACCGACACACGGAATTGGCGAAATCCGAGGGATGCAGCGGCTTGTGGAGCATGGATTCGGGCCGGAGGAATAATTCGCTCCCTATAGTGCAACCGCCAGTTGCGAACCGCCGCAGATAACGCAAGCTTCGCGGCTCTTTTTCCGTCCGCTGATGTCCAAACGACCTTCGTTCACCGTCACTCCAGACCCAGGCGCCATTGAGATTCGGGGGGCGAGGCAAAATAATCTCAAGGGCTTCGATTTGGACCTGCCATTGGGGAAACTGATCGTGGTGACGGGGCCGAGCGGCAGCGGAAAATCGTCGCTCGCTTTCGATACAGTGTATGCCGAAGGCCAGCGGCGTTACGTGGAGACGTTTTCGCCTTACACGCGGCAGTTCCTGGACCGCATGGACAAGCCGCAGGTGGACGAAATCCGCGGCATCCCGCCGGCGATCGCCATCGATCAGTCGAACAATGTCAAGACGACGCGCTCGACGGTGGGCACGATGACCGAGATCAATGACTACCTGAAGTTGCTCTTCCCCCGCGTGGCCGTGGCGCATTGCCCGGAGTGCGAGCGCGAGATCCGGCCCGAGACGACTGCGAGTGTGGTGGAGCAGGTGCTCGCGCTGCCCGTGGGGGAAAGTGTGTTGATCACGTTTGGCGTGCCAGTTCCCGCGGGCACTGAGCCGTCCAAGTTCTTCAACTTCCTCCAGAGCCAGGGATATCTCCGGATGTGGCTCGATCGCGAAGTGGTGCGCGTGGATTCGGCGCCGACGATCAAGCGGCTGCCGCCTATCGTGCAGGTGATCCAGGACCGCATCACCGTTGGTGAAGAAACGCGCACCCGGCTCGCGGAAGCGGTCGAAACTGCGCTGCGCCTTGGCGCCGGGAAGATCAATGTCGTCCACTTGGGAAACTTGGAAGTGACGCCATACTCCGCCGGGTGGCATTGCGCCCACTGCGACATCGATATCACGCCGCCGTCGCCGGGGTTGTTCTCTTTCAATAATCCCCTCGGCGCATGTCCCTCCTGCCGCGGGTTTGGGCGCACGATCTCGATCGATTATCTGCGCGCAATTCCCGATCGGAACCTGAGCATCGCCGAAGGTTGCGTGAAGCCGTTCCAGACGGAGAACGGCGCGGACTGTCAGCGTGACCTTGTCCGGACGGCGAAAGAGAAGGGCGTCGATTTGAACACGCCTTTCGATGATT
>CBHXZU010000891.1:0-1890 GCA_966125105.1 uncultured Prosthecobacter sp. | reverse complement strand
CGCGGAGCTTTAGCGGAGTCAAAGTGGCGACAAACCGACCGTCGCCGGAATCGCGGCGTTCCGCTCCTTCGCGCCCTCCCCGACGACTTGGAGATCGTCGTTCCTTGCGCGCGCCGAGCGCTCAACCGCCGTAGCGAAGCAGGCGCAAATATGTGTATTGGATGGCTCGTCCAATTGCCGCTATGGCAACCGCAGTACGGCGCAAGCGTGCTTGCGAACGATCCTCGCCTGACTGTCGCTCCCTACCGCGGGCGATCGGACGATTCGATTCCGCCGCCGAAGCTGATCGTGAGGCCGGAGGTCTCAAGGAGCTTCACGTGGCTACCGCCTTGCTTCTCGCTGACGTGCCGAGCCGTGTCCGACTTCGTCTGGCTCGGGAACATCGGGCCGGATGCCACGACGGGCAAAGAAGCGGCACGTCCTGAACGAGCCGGCTGCGCCGCAGGCATCGCGGGCGGCTGCGCAGCAGCGACCTTCGTCGATACGGCCGCGCTCGGAGGTGTCGTATTCGAAGCGGAAGCGATCGCTTGCACCTTCATCGGGCGAACGATGTTACCAAACATGTTGGTGACTCGATCCTTCGTGATCTCGACCGACGATCCAACATCGACCATGTCGAAAAGCTGCACGACATCGGCGGACGCCATGCGTAGGCATCCATCGCTCACCGGACGACCGAGATGGCGTTCATCCGGCGTGCCGTGAATGAAAATGCAGCGGGAATATGCGTGCTGATTCTGCGTCTCGGTCCCCCGGAGATGCAGGATGCGCGTCACGATTGGGTCGCGGCCCTTGGCGTTGATCGGCACGATCTCACCGGTGCGAAACTTGCCCTTGAAGACCGTGCCCACCTCCGCACCTCCACCGATTTTGTTCGCGATCTCCAGCTTTCCCAGCGGAGTCGCATACGTCCCCCGCTCGTCTCCAAACTTCGCCGCCGTGGAGATCTTATAGCTGGCGACTTTGTCACCGGAGTCGTTGAAAACGTAGAGCTTCTGCTCTGGAACGCTCACGACCACTTCCACCGACGACGCTCCCGCAAGAGCGACCAGCGCTCCGTGGACGATTCCGACCAAGCCCGCGCAGAAGAGCGCAGTCCTTTGCCTGGACGTTGTGAGTTTAGTTGGGCTGCTCATCAATTCTCGCCTACGCCGACAGCGCGTCGCCCGTGTCACGCCACGGAGCGCGCAGCTGCGGAAACCACTGTGCCAAAGAGCACAGGGCCACGTAGGTGAATCCACCCGCGAAGAGCGTCAGGAACGGAATTGCCAGGATGTTCCCCGCGAAGATTTCGTGGATCAAAAAGTAGATGAAGTAGATCGCGAACGCGACCTCCACAAACGGCAGGATGTTCTTCGCCACCGAGTACTTGGACTTCTTCCAGCTCTGCGTCTTTGTCTGGATGCCATACTTCGGCGTGCGGGTGAACTCGCCCGTCTTGCCAAACATGCCCTGGATGACCGCCCACGCGTTATTCACCGCGAGGCCGATGGTCAGCGCGAGCAGCGCCGGGAGGTAAAGAATCTCACGCCACCAGGAACGCGGATACAGTTCCCGCTGCGAGACGATGTAGAAGATCACCGCCGGCAGCGATCCGGTAATGAAGATCGGGATATCGATCAGGACCGTCCGCCAGAAACTGCCAATCTGGCCGCCCGTGCCCGGGTGCATCAGGATGCAAATGCAAGCGAGCAGCAGAAATGCGTAGTTCGAGGTGAGGTGCACTGTGGCCTCGAGCTTGATCTTGATCGGGAGCTCGGCGCGCCACACCGCGGGCAGGAGCTTGCGGCAGGTCTGGATGCTGCCCTTCGTCCAGCGGTGTTGCTGGGATTTGAAGCCATTCATGTCCACCGGCAATTCCGCCGGGGTCACGAGGTTCGGAAGGAACAC
>CBHXZU010000890.1:0-1891 GCA_966125105.1 uncultured Prosthecobacter sp. | reverse complement strand
CAGGAAGACCGGCGGCTGGGCGTCGCGCCGGCTGGAGAAGATGGCGTGGACGCGGTCGCCACAGAGAAGGGCCGCTACATCAAAGCGCTGAATGCGACGATCGGCTCGCGCTGGACCTACTATGTCCGCGACGCAAGGCACGCCAGCCTGATCACGGTCGGCACCGTCACGATGCGCTTTGCGCTGAACGCCAAGGGCAAGATCCTGGATCTAAAGGTAACCGACAATACTTCGAACAACGCCCATGCCGCGCTGTGCCAGAGGGCATTTCTCGAATCCCAAGGCGACATCGATCCACCACCTAAGGAACTCCTCCGCAACGGTAAGTTCGAAGACGTTCTCACCTTCCAGCTCTACTGAATTCATCCGCAATGCCAGTCCGCACAGTCTGTCTCCTCGCAGCACTCATTCTCGCCTTCGCGAATACCACAAACGCCCAGGAACGGCGACGGGTCCTTTTTGCAGCGCCAGCACCCAAGCCGAAGGTCGTGGCCACGCCGACACCGGCGCCACGCTCCAAACGAGCGCCCCGCGCAACCGCTCCAGCCGCTCCCGCCGCTGCTCCCACGACTCCAGCCGGGGCCCCAGCAACTCCCGCCGCCGCTCCAGTCGAGGCAACCACACCGAAACCCGCGCCGAGAAAGCGCAAGGCGGCCGACCCGCTTGCGGCTTACATGCCCACGATAAAGGCTGCCTTCACCGCTCGATGGAATGACGCCGTGACGCCGCTGATGAAGGACTTCGCGCAAGGTAATGTGAGCGTCCTCTTCAAGCTCGACGCCGAGGGAAAGGTGGCTGATTTCAGCGTCACGCAGAACACGTCGAACGAGGCTTTCGCCAAGTTCTGCGAGCAGTTCGTGCGCGAAACTCAATTTGAGAAACCGCCCGAGAAAGCCCTGGCCGATGGGCCGGTAGAGATCCCATTCACGTTCTGGATTTATTGATCATGTCGCACCCGTTGCTCGCCTCCTCTTTTCACGACATCACGCAGTTCTTCGTCAAAGGCGGGATCTTCATGGTCCCGCTCGTCGCCTGCTCCATCGTCGCCGTCGCGGTCATCATTCTCCGCGGCCTGGCGCTTCGGCGTCACTTGATCATCCCTGCCGAGTTGCAGGGATAAATCGAAAGGCTGCAGCCGAACGACACGACCGACGCAGTGGTCCGACTTTCCCGTTACGTGCGGAGCGATGAATCGACGCTCGCCCGCATCGCCCAGGTGGGCCTCTCGAACCTGCACCAGCCGAAAGATGAAAACCTGAATGCCGTGCAAACGGTGGCGCGCCATGAGATCGGCCAGCTGGAGCACGGCCTGCACGTGCTGGAGATCATCATCGGCATCGCCCCGCTGCTCGGACTGCTCGGCGCGGTGAGCGGTCTCGTGGCCGTATTCGGCGCCTTTGGCTCGAATGCGAATCAAAGCGACCCGCACGCGATTGCGAACGGCATTTCGGAAGCACTCAGCACCACGGTGGTCGGCATCGCGATCGCGATTCCCACGCTGATTGCGCACGGCCTGCTCTCGAAGCGCGTGGAAACGATGGCCGCGGATATGGAACTTCTCGTCTCTGGTCTGCTGACGAAGTGCTACAACCAGAAGATGCGCCGCGGGGGCGGGCTCGACTACGCGCTGGAGGCCAACGCGTGAACTTCTACCAGCGCCGCCGCCGCCGACCCGAGGTGATCATCGTGTCGCTCATCGATATCTTCGCGATCCTGCTGATTTTCGTGATCGTGACCACGACCTTCAAAACTTCGCAACCGGCCGTGACGATCAAGCTGCCGGAATCGAAAGCCGCGGTCGCTGCCGAGAAAGGCGACGAAGCGTTGCGCCTCTCGATTTCCGAGAAGGAGGAGATCTTCCTCGGTGCGAAGCATGTGCCACTGAACGAGC
>CBHXZU010000889.1:0-1965 GCA_966125105.1 uncultured Prosthecobacter sp. | reverse complement strand
CACGATGAAGAAGGGCGTCGGCGGAAACAGCAACTGGGCTCTCGGCGCGGGCATCGTGGGGTATGAGTTCGCCTGCGCAGCCGAGATGATGCGCGACTATCCCGGTTGGAAGCGGGAGGATTTCGCCGCGTTCAAGGAGATGATGAAGTTGTTCCTCGCCGGGAATCGCGATTTCCTCCGCCGTCATAACGACACGTGCGGCACGCATTACCGGATGAACTGGGATGCCTGCAACATGACCTCGATGCTGGCGATCGGTGTGCTGCTCGACGACGACGCTGCATTCAACGAAGCGCTCGAATACTTCTTCGATGGCGTTGGCAACGGATGCATCGAGCGCGCCATCGGGTATGTCTTTCCGAGCGGCCTCGGTCAGACCGAAGAAATGGGGCGCGATCAGCCGCACAACCTTGGCGGTCTCGATTGGCTATCGAAGTTTTGCGAGATTGCGTGGAACCAGGGAATCGATCTCTACGGCTACGATAACAACCGCCTGCTGCGCGGACTGGAATATGTTGCCAAATACAATCTCGGCAATGACGATGTTCCGTTTGCTCCCCATCGCACGTGCGATGCGAAAGCTACGGAGCCCGTCATTTCCACTGCCGGACGCGGAGGTCTCGTCCCGATGTTCGAGCTGACTTACAATCACTACGTGAATCGTCGGGGCATCGCCGCGCCTTACGTGAAAGAAGCCGCGGAGAAGATGCGGCCCGAGCGCGGTCCGCACGGAGGTCATCCGTCGTTCTACGATTGGTTCGGATACGGCACGCTGGCTTACACGCTGGATCCGGTAAAAGAGAGCGCTCCGCCGAGCGGATTGCGCGCGTCCTGGAATGGCAGTCAGGTCACGCTATCGTGGTGGGGTTCGGCCTATGCGGACAAATACGTGGTCCAGCGCGCGAGCAAGAGCGGTGGAGCCTACACGACACTCGGGACGGTTGCAGGCAAGGACACCACTTTTATCGATGCGAACGCCGCCAACGGCCCGGCCAACTATTATGTCGTCCGCGCCGAAGGAGCGCGCATGGCTGCGCCGAAAACGAGCGCGGTACTTCAGGTCAAACAGCAGCTCGTCGTGCAGTATGATTTCGAAGGGGACGCGCGCGACGGCGTCAGTCAGAAAAACGCCATCGCAAACGGGAATCCGACGTTCGGGCCGGCGAGGGGAGCCGGGAAAGCAATGCTGTTCGGCGGCGAAAAGGACTTCCTCGCCCTGCCATCAGGAATCGCAAACTACCAGGACATCACGATCGCCGCGTGGGTGTTCTGGGAAGGTGGGAAAGATCACCAGCGCATCTTCGACTTCGGCGGCGACGTGACCAAAAACCTCTTTCTCACGCCCAAGGCCCGCGACCGCATGCGCTTTGAAATCACGACGAGCCGAGGGAATGAAGGGACCGGACGACTGGAAGGACCCGCGCTCACTCCGCAAAAATGGTCGCACGTCGCGGTGACCCTCGCCGGCGACACCGGCACACTCTACGTCGATGGCGAACCGGTAAGCACCGCCCCAATCACGCTCGATCCGCTTTTCACGCAGAACCGCTGCTACATCGGAAAGAGTCAATACCCCGATCCTCTCTTCAAAGGCCGCATCGACGATTTCCGCATCTACAACCACGCCCTCGCGCCAGCCGCCGTGCGCGGCATTTTCAGCGAGAAAAAGTGAATCGTTAAACTCCACTATTTCGCGTCCAGAGCCTGTCTGGAACTTTTCAGAAGGTTGCCGCAACACATCGGGAACGCCAAACGCGTTCAATCATCTAGCTCAGGGTTGGCGAGGAACGAGCCTACCCTCGGTTTTGCCAAAGAGAGAACAATCCTGAAGGGATTGAATCATTCGCGGTGTCGGCGCGGTTGATTCAACTCCTTCAGAGTTGATGCGCGCGAGACTTTCCCAGGGTAGGCTCGTTCCTCGCCCAACCCGGGGCTGGAAGATGTAACGCCTTCGGCGTCGTCGGC
>CBHXZU010000888.1:0-1998 GCA_966125105.1 uncultured Prosthecobacter sp. | reverse complement strand
ATCGATCGCGACTAATTCCCCATGGAGCCACGCGCATCATCCATCCGCCCTGCCCCGCCGCTCTCCGCCGAGCGACACATGTTTGCCCGGGAAGCGCTGGCGATCATTCCAAAGATCCTCACGCTGCAGGATCGCAACGCGCATTCGCCAACCTACGGCTGCTTCGACCGGAATTACTGGCACTACAAGATCATTGATTTCCCGAGCGGCATGGCGGCGGAGTTCGTGTGGCCGCTCGCCCTGGTTTACTCGCTCGATCTGCCGGACAACCCATACTACCAGCAACCGGCGTTGCGGCAGTGGATCGAGGCCGGCATTCGCTACGCGGCTCGCAGCGCGCATCCCGACGGCTCCTGCGACGACTATTTCCCGTTCGAAAAAGCGGCCGGCGCTGCGGCGTTCTCGCTGCTCGCGTGTCTCGAAGCCTACAAGCTGCTCGGATTAAATGACGGCGAGATGCTCGAGTTTTTCACTCGACGCGCCGATTGGCTCGCGGGGCATCACGAGAGCGGACGTCTCACGAATCACCAGGCACTCATCGTCCTCTGCCTCGAGAAAGCGGGGCGACTGCTCGACACGGAGCGCTGGGAAGAGCTGAAAGCGAAGCGCCTTGCGCGTGTGCTCGAGTGGCAAAACGAAGAAGGCTGGTTCCAGGAATACGAAGGCGCCGATCCCGGCTATCACACGCTGACCGTGGGTCTGCTCTCGCAGGTGCACGACTACACGCCTTCAGCGGAATTGCGCGAGGCGATCGAGCGCGCGGTGAAGTTTGCCGCGGAGTTTGTGCATCCCGACGGCTCCTTCGGCGGCGAATACACGAGCCGCAACACCTACAACTTCTTCCCGCACGGTTTTGAGATCGCGGGCCGCTGGTTCCCGGAAGCGCTTGCAATCAATGACCGCTTCGTCGCCGGGCTCTCGCGCGGGCTCGGCGCTTGTTATGCGGATGATCACGTCCTCGGCCATCATTGCTGGAGCTACCTGCTCGCGTGGCAGCACTGGGTCCGCGGACGTCCTTCTGTTCCGCCGCGTCCGACCGGACGCGTGTATTTCAAGAACGCGGGACTGCTCATCGATCGGCGCGACGGCTGCGAACTATATCTCGCGCTCAATAAGGGTGGCGTCTTCAAATTCTGGCGCGATGGGAAACTCATCGCGAGCGACACGCAACTCTCGGCGCAGGTGCAGAAAGGATCGAAGGTCAAAACCGCCGTCGCGCACCTTGTGGGGCGTTACGATGTGAAGCTCGATGGGCACTCGATCACCATTCGGGGAAAGCTGGGCTGGGCAAAGACGAAGCGGATGACGACCTTCAACCTCATGGTGCTGCGCGTGCTGATGTTCACGGTGGGACGCTTCAATCCGGATCTCATCCGCAAGCTGCTCCAGCGGATGCTGATCACGGGAAAGAAATCAGCGCCTTTCCGCTTCAAGCGCACCTTGAGTTGGGGCGAGGGCAAGCTGCATTCGACCGATGAACTGCACGCGCGCAAGGGCTGGGGCACGG
The DNA here is from genome assembly GCA_966125105.1 of uncultured Prosthecobacter sp. Classification (GTDB taxonomy): domain Bacteria; phylum Verrucomicrobiota; class Verrucomicrobiia; order Chthoniobacterales; family Chthoniobacteraceae; genus SXWH01. Next base: position 491 of record CBHXZU010000888.1, on the reverse strand, counting down.
TGCGGACGGTGGGACTCGGTTCCGCGCAGACGAGCATCTACGTCGTGATGAGCCGCATGTTCCAGCCGGGCCAACTGCAGCCGTGGCTCGATCTCACCGAGCAGATGCATCAACTGAAGGACGACGAGCCGCTCAAGCTCGAGCGCGCGCTTTGAAAAAGCTGGTCTCACTCGCCGTCAGCCTCGGGCTGCTGGCGCTCATCTACTGGAAGATCGACCTTAAGCGGTTGCTCCCCGTCTTCGCGGGCAGCGATGGCGTGTGGATGGTGATCAGCCTGGCAATGGTCGTGCCGCTGACGATGCTCACCGCGTGGCGATTTCAGCGGCTCGTTCCCGCGGAAGGACGAATCAGTTTCGCCGAAGCGAATCGGCTGATCCTCTCCGCGAGCGTCCTGAATCTCGTGCTGCCCTCGAAGATGGGCGACATTGCCAAGGCTTTCTTCATGCCCGGCCTGCAGCGCTCGCTCGCGCTGTCGCTCGTGGTTTTCGAGA
>CBHXZU010000887.1:0-2010 GCA_966125105.1 uncultured Prosthecobacter sp. | reverse complement strand
TCGTTCGACATGTTCAAAAACTACGCGGACCGCGGGAACCAATTTCGCCAACTCGTCCAGCAACTCCATCCACCAGAGCAATAGTCATGAAAAAGCAACTGAACCAACTCCGCCGCTTCTTCGCTCGGACCGGCGCGAGAAAGTTGAATGCAGCGACTGCGCGGGAAGTAATCCCCGCCAGTTATGACGACGACGACAACAGCAATCGGTTGTCGGGCGCGTTTATCGTCGTGCTGGCGCTCCACGTGATCGCCTTGGTCGGGGTCTTTGCGTTTTCGCGCATGAAGGATCCGAAAACGGTCACAACCACGACGCCGTCGGTTCCGTCTTCATCGATCGCCAGCTCGGCACCCAGCCTTGCGACAAATCCTGACCCGGCGCCCGCGCCGGAACCGACGCCTGCGCCCGCGGCTCCTGTGCAGTATGCCAGCCTTCAGACGAGCAAAGCTCCGGCGGCCAGCGCGCTTGAAGCAGGCGCGGCAAATGACCGCGCCGAAGCCGCCCATGTGACGCGGCCTCGTCCCGGCTCGCATATTGTGAAGAGCGGCGAGACTCTTTCGAAGATCGCATTTGCAAACAACCTTCGCGCGGCGGACCTCATGGCGGCCAACAATCTCAAGAGCGACGAGATTCGCGTTGGCCAGGAACTCATCATTCCCGAACCGAAGGTGACGAAGGCAACTGCCGAGCCGAAAGTTACAGCCAAGGCTCCCGAGAAGGCGACTACGCCGGCTAAAACGGCCGCCGGAAGCTACACCGTGCGCAAGAACGATTCGCTCATCAAGATCGCCCGCGAACAAAAGGTCAGCTACGACGACCTGGTAAAACTGAACGGCATCAAGGATCCACGGAAGCTCCAGGAAGGACAGGTCCTCAAGCTGCCGAAGAGAGGCTAATCGCCAATGAGAGGACGCTTCGTCATCCTGCACGTCTTTCTGCTCGTGACCGCCGTCGTGGCGCTCACGGCGCTGGGCGTTGTCATGCTGACGAGCACAGGCGCCTACGCACAGGATGCGAAAGGCGATCCCTTCTACTTCCTCAAAAACCAGCTCCAATGGCTGGTCGTCGGAGTCGTCGCATGCGTGGCCGCGGCAATCGTCGATTACCGCCACTTGGAGAAACGCTGGTGGTGGATCTACCTCGGCGCCGCGCTGCTGCTCGCCGCCTGTTTCGTCCCGCACATCGGAAAAGAAATCAACGGCGCGAAACGGTGGATCCGGCTGGGCGGACAAACCTTTCAGCCGTCGGAACTGGGCAAGCTTGCAGCGTTGGTCGGGCTCTCGTGGTGGTTCGCGCGGAAGCAGACCGATCCGAAGTCATTCTTCCAAGGCTTCGTCTATCCGCTCGCAGGCGTAGGTTTGCTGATTGCGTTGATTGCGCCCGAGGTCGATCTCGGCACGTCTGCGCTGATTGGCTCAACGACGCTGTTGATCATGTTCGTGGCCGGAACGCGCATGATTTACCTGGGCATCCTCGGATGCGGCGGCCTCGCCGGGCTCTACACCGCGGTGCAGATGATGCCCGAACGCGCCGGGCGATTCCTGGCGTTCCTTTATCCGGACCAATACCCGAAGGACGCTTATCAGCAGGTGCAGGGTCTGATCGCGTTCGGCTCGGGCGGCGCGTGGGGCTTGGGGCTTGGAAATGGCCGGCAGAAGTTCGCCTACCTCCCCTATGCGCACACCGACTTTATCTTCCCGATGGTTGGCGAAGAGATGGGGCTACCCTTCACGCTGGGAGTGGTTTTCTGCTTCCTCATCCTTTTGACCGCCGGAGTTCTGATCGCCACCCGGGCGAGTGATCGCTTCGGCAAGCTCCTTGGATTCGGCGTTGTCTCGTTGCTGGCGCTTCAGGCCATTCTGAACATCGGGGTGACCACGATGATGCTGCCAAATAAGGGATTGCCCCTCCCTTTCATCAGCTACGGCGGCTCAAATCTCGTTTTCTGTCTGGTGGGGATCGGGATTCTGATCAGCATTTACCGCCGCGGACACGGTGAGAGGCGAAATC
>CBHXZU010000886.1:0-2046 GCA_966125105.1 uncultured Prosthecobacter sp. | reverse complement strand
TCGATCGCAAACCCTCGATCGGATCCGTGCCGCTCGCGCGTTACTTCCGCGATGCCGAAATCGTGACAATGCGCAGCGCGTGGAATGATCCGGATGCGACCTTTGTCGGATTCAAGGGTGGCGACAATCGGGTGAATCATGGCCATTTGGATCTTGGGAGCTTTGTGCTCGATGCCGCGGGGCGCCGGTGGTCGATGGATCTCGGCGCGGACAATTACAATCTCTCCGGCTATTTCGGCGCGGGCCGATGGAACTTTTACCGTTGCCGAGCCGAGGGACAAAACACCCTCGTGATCAATCCCGGCCAGGAACCGGATCAAAACCCGGGAGCAGTGTCGAAGATCGTGCAGTTTAAGAGCGGTGCCGATGGGTCCGTGGCAGTCGCAGATCTTTCATCCGCTTATTCCGCTGCGGTCACAGGTGCGCGCCGCGGCATCGCCATGATGGGAAGGCAGGTCCTCGTGCAGGATGAGATCCAGGCGCGGCAGCCCGCGCAGCTTTGGTGGTTCATGCACACGCCGGCGGCGGTGGATTGCAAAGGCGCGACGGCCACACTGACGCTCGACGGCCGCAAACTAACGGCGCGGATCCTTTCGCCGGAAGGAGCGTCTTTTACCGTGATGTCTGCGGCACCACTCCCAACTTCTCCCAGGCTCGAGCGCCAACAGGTGAAAGGTCCCGGCTCGCACGGTGATTCCGACGGTGTGCGAAAGATCGCGATCGCACTCAAGGACGTCTCCAACCTGACGCTCACTGTGATGTTCTCAACCGAAGACGGTTCTCCGGCCCCGAAGCTAAAGCCATTGGCGGAGTGGTGAGGGAAGCGAGTGCAAGTTTGACCCAGGTCAAACGCCCTCGTGGTGGGAATAGGGTGATTCTGTTCAGCCGGGGTATTTCCCTTTGTGAACACCTTCCGAACCACAAATCAAACTCCCGAAAACCAATCAGAAAGCTGCGACCAGCCGCTTTGCTTTCACCTCGCGCCATCGCGCAGGCTGCTGAACGGATGCGGCGGCGCAGTTGAAAAGGGACCAAAACACCCGGGCGTCTCCGGCGTCATCCACGATGTCCCGCCGTGCTTGCTGAGCCGCCAGCAGCATTCGGTGGTCGGCGTCGAAAAGGTGCGCCGAGTTGCATTGATGGTCACGCCGGAGCCGGCGGGCTCCTTCCTCGACCAGGCATGGGAAGCGATGTCCACGATCCGCGCGCTGCTCCGGCAACAGGGGGAGCCAATGGCAGTCACCACCCAGACGGTGTTTATGCGCGACACCGCCAATACCGCGGAGCTGCATCGCTTGATGGTAGCGTTCTACGGCGAATGCATGCCGGTTACCATCTTCCTCCCGCAACCGCCTTGTGATGGCGCGGAATTGGCGATCGAGGCGTGGGCGGTCGGCACTCGACAGGCGGGAATCGAGTATCATGGTCCGAATACCGTTTCCGTGAATTACGATGGCTTGCGCTGGATTTACACGGTCGCGAAGGCTTCGAGCGAGCGGGGCATCGCGGCTTACGATCAGACGAAGGAGGTTTTCACCGCCATGCAGCGGCAACTCGAAGAAGCAGGCGCGGAGTTTCAGGATGTGCTCCGCGCGTGGCTCTACCAAGGCGGGATTACGGCGTCAGAAGACGGCACGGAGCGGTATCGCGAGCTGAATCGAGCCCGCTCGGACTTCTTTGAGGGCATTGCATTCGGCGCGCGCCTGGCAGCGGCTTCGGAAGCCAAGGTCTCGTACCCTGCGAGCACGGGGATCGGCACGCGGGGGCGTGGACTTCGGACCGCCTGCATGGCGCTCCAAACGAAGCGGAAAGACGTGCGCCTGGCATCCCTCGAAAATCCGCTGCAAACGCCTTCGTTCGATTACGCCAAACGTTTCTCACTCAAGAGCCCGAAGTTTTCCCGAGCGATGGCCCTGGCGATTGGCGATTACGCGACGACCTGGATTTCCGGCACGGCGAGCATTGTGGACTCGGAAAGCGTCCACCTCGGTGATGTGGAGGCGCAAACCGAGCAGACGCTCACGAACATTGAGCGCCTGATCGATG
>CBHXZU010000885.1:0-2103 GCA_966125105.1 uncultured Prosthecobacter sp. | reverse complement strand
CTTTTTGGGATCGCTGGTTGCAGCGCGGACAAGCAGGGAATGTTTTCGCGCCGAAAGGATCATCCAATCCGGAAGCTGCCCCTTCCGCGGCGCGGTGGGATCGCTGCTTTCGACTGAGGTGATCTTCCAACGCGTGGGACCGCTCGGGTCCACAGCTACGACATTCAGGCGCGCAAGCACGAACCTCCCATGTTGCGACGTTACGATGGACGGCCGGGCGGTGACGCTTACGATGGTCGGCCCCGCGGAATCGCCCACGTTAACGGTGAATGAGTGTTCCGCGCGCAGACCCGTGACCGCCTTCTCGGCAAGGATCCTAATTGTGTGGGCTCCAGGAGTGAGGGTGGTGGTGAGCGCCAGGCTTGCGGGGGTCGGCGGCAAGCCGCCATCTACAAAGTCTTGCTGCACCTGCACTCCATCGACTGTCCAATACACGTAAAAATCGCGGCCGTTTTCATCGCCCATGGTCGCTCCAAACGTCGCCGTCGCGGCTTGTCCCGGTGGAGCATCGATCGTTTGATCCTTCGGCGCCTCGAGGAATACGGGGGGCGTTTCCGGCAAGGTCAGGTCGTAAACGTATGCCGTGCCGGGTTTATCGGACGCACCGTAATCGCCGATCACGGCGTGCGTGCTTCCTGCCGCGACTGAAATACCGAAGGAGCTGGGAAATTCTGTCGGAGCCATGGTCAGCCGATGCGTCCAGCCGCGCAGCCCGAGGGTGAAGACATACGCGGCGCCGGGTTCCTGGGTATCGGCTGTAGAAGCTGGAGCGAGGCGCGTCACGATGATGTTGCGATTGTTCCCGTCCATGGCCACGCCCAATCCGAACTGCGCAGCCGGAGCCAATGGCTCCGCCGGCGTGAATTCCTTGGCAAAGACAAACTCCGAGAAGTCTGGGGCAATTCTCTCGAAGAGATAGACGTGGCCGGTCGATTGCACACCGTCGCCGGGCGCGCCGACTACGAGTTGGCCGCCATTCGTCGTGAGGCTCTGCCCGAAATAGCTGGCGGCCTCGTCGGTCGGAGCCGTGATCTTTTGCCGCTGCTCCCACTTCCCGGCGACGCGCTCGAAAATGTAAACGGCGCCCGGCACGTGTTCATCGCCCGGCGCGCCGACGACGAGCAGAGTGCCCAGCAATTGCACCGATGATCCAAACATCGCGCTTTCCCGCGGGTCGGCAGCTTGCAGTAGCGCGCTGTGCTGCCAGCCGGCCGGCGTCCGCGCGTAGATCAAAACCGAACCCGCTTCATCCTTCCCTGCGGCTCCACTGGAATTTTGGCCAATTGCAAGCACGCCCTCGTTCAGACTCAGGCTCCCAGGGCGGAACGTCGCAATATCATCCATCGCGAGCTCGATCACCGCCGCTTGCTGGTAATCGTCACTGAATGCGAGGCGCTCGAATACGAAGACTGGTCCGTGAAAAGTCCCGATCGCGACCGCATTTTGATCGTAGGAAAGGGCGTTTCCAAAAAGGAGAGTTTTTCCAAGATAGGTGGGACGCAGCACCTGGTGCTTCCTCCACGCGGAATAATCGGTTCCCTCTCGATAAAACAGGTGGACTGCGCCGCGCGCCCCTTCTGTGAATGGAGCTCCCACGAGGAGCGTGTCGACGTTCGTCGCCGTCGCCGCTCCAAACAAATCGAACCCGGAGCTTGGAATGACCGCGGCCGGAACTGGCTCCGTCACATCGGCTGCGAGTGGCAGACGCGTCGCAAGGAACGCCAGGACGACCAATGCCCAAGCCTTCACGCAAAGGTAAACGGAGTTCGTAGAAGAGTATCGGAGAGCCGGGGCGGCAATTGATTGCGGAATGCCTTGCACGAAGGGAGGAACACTCCGCCAACATATTTTCGCCACCGCGGACACGAGCCCGCCGAGCATCTGGGTTCGGGAAAGACTGACACACATAAGCGCAAGCAGGTTCTTCCTATTTGACGGCTCGAATTTCGCTCCTGTCAACGTCCCCTTGTCACTCGATCGCCGCAGTGAAGGCGGAATATTCCAACCCCGCATCCACCGCGTTCACGCCACCGCGCGAACACCGCACCTCGCAATCGCGTTCAATCTTAAACGGCGGTAAGTTACGAAAAGCAAGTTACTGCG
>CBHXZU010000884.1:0-2105 GCA_966125105.1 uncultured Prosthecobacter sp. | reverse complement strand
AGCTCCGTACCGCGCTACAGGAGCACTTGGTTCAGACGGAGACCCACCTCACACGGGTCGAACGAGCTTTCGAGATGCTGAACAAGAAACCCAAGGGTCACACGTGCAAGGCCATGCAGGGCCTCATCCAAGAAGAGACCGATATCGTCCACGAAGACGCCGAGCCCGCAGTCCACGACGCGGCGTTGATCGCGGCAGCGCAAAGCATCGAGCACTACGAGATCGCCGCGTACGGCACGGTATGCTGCTACGCTGAACTCCTCGACCACGACTACATCGCAGGACTCCTCGCGAAGACCCTCGACGAGGAAAAAGCCGCCGACGAGAAGCTTACGGAAATCGCCACCGAGGCCATCAATCTCGAAGCAGCCGAGCCGATCGGAGATTAAGCACGTTTTCTCCGCAGAAACGCCGGCATTCTGGCGCCGCGGTTTACTCCGCCAATGCGAATGCGTCGTTCGCCAGCGGATGCTGCCGCAAGAAGCGCACGTTGCGCGCAAACTCCGCCGAATCCTTGCGCTGAAGCGCTTCCGCCGCGCCGATGAAACCTTCGATCCATCGTTTTTGCAGGTATTGGTTGGGACGCGCCAGCAATGCATTCGCCCGTTCGATCGCCGCCTGCCAGTGGTGCGTCTGCGCCAAGGCGTGCCCCGCCGGATAAACGCCAGCCCAATTTTCCTCGATTGCGTTGAATGCCTTCGTGACAACGAGACCTCCGGTGCCGCGCCGTTCCGGCTTGTCGCGGAACGACCCATAGGCGGTCACCAGCGACCAAGTCTTTAGGTTCACCGACGCAGCCAGGGCCGCAATCTCATCATTCTGCACCGGACCCGCGACCGGCGCGGTTGGCGCCGGCTGTTTCCAATACGCAGCCTGCAGGTTCGGCGGCAGCTGCGCGAATGGCACCGTTTGATCACCTTGCGCAGTCTTGATCGTCACCGTTACCGGCGCCGCCAACTCCCCTTCGTATACTGTCCCGTCACTGAGCCGAATCTGATCGGCCAGGCTCACACTCACCATCATTCCAAGGGAAACAACCATTGCTTTCGTAGTGGTCGTCATATGCGACGGGTTAAACCGAGAGGCCTCGGCGATTATTTGCTGAAAAATTAGCAGGTCGCGCACATTTAAGTTCTAAGATGGGATCGCGAGTTCCAACACCACTCCGGGAATGCGGCTGCAATGCGGGGGTTTTAGAGCTTATCGCAGGCGAAGCCGTTCCAGACTCGGCACGTCTGAACAATTTGAAAGCACGCTGGCGAGAGGAGCATGGGGCTCCGGCGCCGTGACAGAGGACTTTCCAAGCACGCGGCGCGTTATTCCAGGATTCCTCCTGAATGAGACGCATTCCTTGAGCCGGGCGCGACTGTAGACTGCGCCGCTTCGTGAACTCAGCGGCTTGCTACCAGGCGTGCACCTAAAAGTGGACGATTCGCGAAGTCGCGGCGATGGTCGCAGGGTGGCGAAAGCTTCCACCGCACAGATCCTCCGCGCGCGCCTCCGCAGCCACAATCTCTCAGTCATCGCGGCAAGCGGCGCGACGCTCGTGTTGGTCGCGATCAGTTGGGTGCTCTTCTATATCGTTGCGTACTGGGTCGTGATGTTCGCGCTCACCGTGGCCAAGGCGGGCGAAGCGAAGCTCCCGGCATCCTTCGACTGGGTCTGCGCTTCCGTTGCCGGGGTGCTGCTCGTGGCTGCCGCGATCGACATGTGGTTCTTCCCCAGCGAGCGCGCACTGGACGAGCGCCCTGCACTCGCGACGATCACTGATGTCATCCTGTTCCTCCCGCGGCTGACTCTCACAATTCCGCTCAATTTCACGGCATGGACGCGTCTCCCCGCCTTCCTGCGGCACGATGCGGCAACACTCCTCGATCGCCTGCGGGCCGAGCGCAAGCTCGCCATGTCGATGCTCCCCTTTGATCTCCCAGACGAGCGCCACCGGGTCCGCATCGTCCGCGCGCTCCAGATGCTGCAGATCACCGAGATCCGTCCGGAGAAAGGCGAGCTTTGGCTGCGCTTCTCCCCGCTCGCCCCACGTGAATTGCGCGGCGACCTAATCGCCGATCACGCTCACGACGATGTGTCGCGAATGCGGAGCGCGG
>CBHXZU010000883.1:0-2122 GCA_966125105.1 uncultured Prosthecobacter sp. | reverse complement strand
ACGCGGGGCTGTGAGGCGGAACAATTCCGCAGCCTCCGGATTGTGCTGGTCGGAGCGGAGAAGCTCCCTGCGCGAGTCGCGGAGGCGTTTGCCGAGCGCTTTGGCATTTGGCCGCTGGAGGCCTACGGCTGCACGGAATGCGCCCCGGCGGTGTCATCGAACGCGCCCGACTTCACCGGCGACGGACGGTGGCAGGTTGGAACCAAGCAAGGAACGACTGGGCGTCCATTGCCAGGAGTGTCAGTGCGGATTGTGAATATTGAGACGGGTGTACCGACGCCTACGGGTCAGTCCGGCATGATGCTCGTGAAGGGGCCGAACGTGATGCGAGGTTATCTCGGGAGCCCTGAGCGAACGCGTGAAGTCCTGCGAGATGGATGGTATGGTACCGGGGACATCGCCTCCATGGACCCGGACGGATTCATCACGATCACGGATCGGCTGAGCCGCTTTAGCAAAATCGGCGGCGAAATGGTCCCGCACGTGAAGATCGAGGAACACCTCCAGGAACTCGCCGGCGAGTCCAGCCAGGTATTCGCCGTGACCGGCGTGCCCGACGAGAAGCGCGGCGAGCGTCTCATGGTGCTTTGCCGATTGGCCAGTGATGCGCTCGGTGCTGTATTGGACAAGCTCGCCAATTCGAGTCTTCCGAACCTTTGGAAGCCGAAGCGCGACCAGTTTGTCCTCGTGGAGCAGATTCCCGTGCTGGGAACCGGGAAGACCGACTTGCGCGGAGTGCGCGAACTTGCGGCTCGTGCCGCAGCGGCAAAAGGAACGGAGTCGTTGCTCGCAGGAGGGGCACCACAATGAAATCCGAACTGGTCCTGCCAGGCCCAACGGTGGTCAGCGATAAGGCCTATCGCTTTGTGCGTCCTCTCGACAGCCGGTTTTGGCCGTGGTTCTTCGCGCCGATTGTTCCGCGCCATCTTCGGCGGAAGCACGGCGTGGAATCGTGGCGGATTTCAGGCGCGCACCACGTCGAGGCCTCGTTGGAAGCAGGGCATGGCGTGATGATCGTTCCAAATCATCCGACGCCGGGAGATCCTGTCGTGCTGGCTCTCGCGTCGCGCGCGCTACAACGAAACTTCCACGTAATGGCCAGCGCCCATTTGTTTCTGCAGAGCCGCTGGAAGCGCTGGCTCTTGCCGCGGCTCGGAGTGTTCAGCGTTTACCGTGAGGGAATGGACCGCCGTTCGCTGAAGGCGGCGACGGAGATCCTGGCCGGTGCCCGACGCCCGCTCGTGATCTTCGGTGAAGGAGTGATCACCCTCACGAATGATCGCCTCGCGCCGATGCAGGAAGGTCTCTCGTTCATCGCCAAAGCGGCCGCAAGACTGCGGGCGGAAAGAGTGGAAGGCGGGCAAGTGGTGGTTCACCCGCTGGCGCTTCGTTACCATTTTCGCGGGGACGTGGATGCGCTGCTTGGCCCGCCTTTGGATTACATCGAGTGCCGCCTCTCCTGGCAGCCACAGCGGGATCTCGGTTCACGCGATCGTGTGATGAAAGTGGGCCACGCGCTTCTCGCCCTTCGGGAAGTTGAGTATTTCGGCGCGCCAAATACGGGGACGATCGACCAGCGACTGGACATGCTCCTCGAGCGCGTGATGGCGCCGGTTGAAGCTGAGTGGACGTGCCAGCGGTCCGGACTCAGTGTGGTGCAGCGAGTGAAAGCCGCTCGCAAAGCGATCCTGCCAGATTTGATTGCCGGCAAGCTTGCTCAGGACGAGCGCGCGCGCCGCTGGCGGCAGCTCTTCGACCTCCAGATCGCCGAGCAGATCTTCCACTTCCCGCCCGACTACCTCGCCGGTGATCCACCGCCCGAACGCCTGATCGAGACGGTGCGCCGCTATGCCGAAGCCATCGGTGAACCCGACTTTTTCGTGCCGAGGCCGATGTCGGTCAGCATGGAGTTTGGCGAAGCGATCCGTGTGACGCCTGATCGTGATCGCCGCGCGGCTACGGACCCGTTGATTGAGCAAGTCGAAGACAGCTTGCGGCGCCTGCTTGGTTTGCAGTGCGAGGCAGCGAGGTGAATTGAATACTCGATTGCCCGATTTCTCTCGATGCCGAAAAGCCGGTCATCCTGACGAGGGACGAGGAAGGCCCTCGAACCATTCAAGAC
>CBHXZU010000882.1:0-2124 GCA_966125105.1 uncultured Prosthecobacter sp. | reverse complement strand
TCGTTAATCTCTGCGTAAATGCGCGCGATGCGATGCCGCAAGGAGGCAAACTGACAGTATCCCTCTCCAATGCGATCCTGACGGAATCCGTGGCGGCGAAGTTCGGTCGCGACGCGAAGGCGGGCCGCTACACGAAAATCGCTGTGTCCGATACGGGCGCGGGGATGGCTCCGGAGGTGCTCGATAAGATCTTCGAGCCATTCTTCACGACGAAGGAGTTTGGCTCAGGCACCGGACTGGGTCTTTCGACGACCCTCGCAATCGTCCGGAGTCATGGCGGGTTCATTCACGTCGAGAGCAAGCCGGGACAAGGATCGGTGTTTCAAATCTACATCCCAGCGCATGCCGACGCGCCAAGCACCGCTGCGTCAGACGGTGAAAAAGCTGCGCTGCCGTGTGGCCGTGGCGAACTGATCCTCGTGATCGATGACGAGGACTCGCTCCGCGTGCTGGCAAAGCGGGTGCTGGAAAACTTCGGTTATCGCGTCGCACTGGCCCGAAATGGCCTGGAGGCGATCGATTACTTCCGCGAGAATGCAAACGATGTTGCCGTGGTGCTCACGGACATGGCGATGCCGGGAATGGACGGACCGACGGTCATTGGCGCGCTGCGGGAACTCCGTCCTGATGTTCGCATCATTGGCTCAAGTGGATTATCCACGCAGGCGGGAATCGCCGCCGCCACGGGCGTGCAGCTTCGCTTCCTCGTAAAGCCCTACACGACGGGCGCCCTGCTCGACGCGGTTAGGGAAACCCTCATCTAAGCGAAGGTCTGCGCTTGCGGCCACTTCCGGCGATTGGAATGAAAAGCTAAGACCTTTCATTCGGCCTGTTTAACTCGTGCAGTGATCAGGACGATTACCGGTTTCATCGTTCCCCTCGGTTTCGGCCTGACGGTCGCGGCGGCCGATTCGGGTCAGCCTGGCCTGGAGTTCTTTGAAAAGCGGATCCGCCCCATTTTCGTCGATCGCTGTGAAGACTGCCACGGAGTCGAAAAACAAAAGGGAGAACTGCGACTGGATTCGAAGACAGGGTGGACTCGCGGAGGCGCATCCGGGCAGGTAATCGTTCCCGGGAAACCCGACGACAGTTTGCTGATCACTGCGGTGCGCTATTGGGACAAAAGCTTGCAGATGCCCCCAAAGCACGCGCTCGAATCGCGGGAAGTCGCGGACCTCGTCGAGTGGGTAAAGGCGGGCGCTCCCGATCCGCGGATGAGTGAAGCCCCGCCCGAGAAGGCGAAACCCGCCGCGACCCTCGATCTCGACCGCGGTCGCAAACATTGGGCGTTTCAAGCGGTGAAAGCATTCCCGGTGCCGACTCCGCGAAACACGGGTTGGGTGCGGAACGAAGTTGACCGATTCGTGCTAGCGGGGATGGAGAAAGCGGGAGTGAACCCTGCGCCAGATGCGGACCGCGCCACATTGATGCGACGGGTCACATTCGACCTCACGGGATTGCCCCCAACTCCCGCAGAGGTGGAGGCGTTTGTTTCCGATCCAGACGCCAACGCATTCGGACGAGTGGTGGAACGATTGTTGAATTCGCCGCAATACGGCGAGCGCTGGGGCCGGCACTGGCTGGATGTGGTCCGCTACGCCGACACGTGCGGCAACGCCTCCGATTATCCGATTCCGCAGGCATACCGCTACCGCGACTACGTGATAGCGGCGGTAAACGCGGACGTGCCATACGACCGTTTCATCCGGGAGCAATTGGCGGGAGATCTCCTGCCGGCGACCAGGCAGGAAGAACGGAATCGGCTGAACACCGCGACTGGATATCTCGCCGGCGCGCGCCACTTCGCAGGCGGGGCGGGCGAACCTCATCTCACGATCGAAGATGCGATCGAGAACGTCGGGCGTGCCTTCCAGGGGATGTCACTGAGCTGCGCGCGGTGCCACGATCACAAGTTCGATCCGATTTCGACGCGGGACTACTACGCGCTCTATGGAATCCTCAGCAGCACCACCTTTCCGCACCCGGGCAGCGAAGGGAAAAATCGGCCGTTCAATCTCGTGCCGTTGATTGCCAAAGCGGAAGTCCAGCAATTGGAAAAACAACGCGCGGCGGACATCGCAACCACCGATGCGGCGATCAAATCGGCCGCCGCCGCAAAAACCG
>CBHXZU010000881.1:0-2129 GCA_966125105.1 uncultured Prosthecobacter sp. | reverse complement strand
CATGTGTTACCCATGTCCTGAACCTCAGGTGTTACCTATGTCCTGAACCAGCGCCACCATTCCGAGGCAGGCGCGCTCGTTCTTCAGATCGCTCGATCCCAGTACAAGGAGCCTTCCCGATTCCCCCGACTTTCCCCTTGTCCCACTCTAAGGCGGGCCTAGTGTCGCCGCCCCGCTTAAACGGGCAATTTCTTTAAGAGTCACAATGAGCACCTTTACCTGGATCGAATCCCCCGCGTGGCAACTCAACTTTTTCGGCCTCCCAAACCGTGTTCCGTGGCCGTCTGATGCGGCGGCGCCCGATGGCAATCATCAGCAGTTTGACATGGAAGCACTGTTGCGCGGTGTGAACGCCTGCGTGAATTCCGAGCCGGGCCTGATCGGCCCGTGGCGCGGCTTTGCCGAAGCGGCAAAGCACTTCGACGGCATGACCGAGGCGCTGGAGGATCACGAATACAACCGCGCGGCGGAGTTGCTGACGGAGATTGAGAAGCATCATCCCGGTTCGGCCTACGGACTTTTCCACCAAGCCTACGTGCAGCGCCAGGCGGGCAATGACCAGGAAGCGGTTCGCCTTTACGCGGAAGCTGCGGAGAAGGCGCCGGCCATCCCATTCATCTGGGACAACCTCGGCACGATGCTCGCGGAGAACGGCAATCGCGACCAGGCGGTGCAGGCGTTCATTCGCGCCGTGCAGGCGAATCCGCAGGACCAGGTGGCGCTCGAATCGCTCGTGCAGCTGAAGGCCGCGGTCAAGCTGATGAAGGATCCGAAAGATCCGAAGAGCACGATGATCGTGCCGATCGAGCAGTTCAGCGAAATGGCCAAGGGCCAGATCGAGCCGCTCTCGAAAAACCCGCAGCAGCTCGTGCAATTCGCCGAGCAACTCCTGCGCGATGGACTCATCCAGGACGTGGGCGTGCAGGCGCTCGAAAAGGCGCGCGAATTGATGCCAGATGAAGCCCGCGTGCACATCGCGCTCGGCGCCGGCTATCGCATGATCGGCAAGCTCGAGGAGAGCAAGCAGGCGATCACGCGCTACACCGAGCTGAACCCGCAGGATCCGTGGGGATTCTTCAATCTCGCGCAAACGCTGAACGCATTAGGCGACAAGGAAGGCGAGAAGGTGGCGCTGCAGAAGACGCTGGAGATCGATCCGAACATCCAGCCGGCTCTCGGCATCTATTTCGAACTGCGCGACCAGGCCGCCGACCCGGTGAAGGAAGAGGCATTGATCGCATTTGCCGAAGAACGGAATGCGTGGATGCCGCTGTTGCTCGCCAGCAGCATGGCTCGCGATCGCGGAGAAGCGGCGCGTGCCGTCGAACTCGCGGGCAAGGCTTACGAGCGCAATCCGAACGCGGAGGAAGTGCTACTCCAGTATTCGGCGATGCTTGGCGACGCTGGTGACCTTGCTCGCCTGGAATCCGTGGTGCAGCCGGCGGTGACCGGTGGCCGGTTCAGCAAACGTCTCGATTGGAACTTTGCGCAGTCGCTGCATCAGCTCGGCAAAACGCCGCAGGCGATCGAAATTCTGCGCCGCGCGCAAATGGGCGAGGCGCCCGCGGACTTCAAAGCCGCGGCGGAATCGGCGATCGAACACTGGACGGGACTGCGCACGCAAAGCGAGACACGCGCGGCGGTGCACCCGAGCGGGCAATTGCTGCTCCCGATCCTGCTTTCGCTGGAAGACGGCGACGGCGGCATCCTCTTGAATGCGCGGCAGGGACTTCCGGCGCAGCACAAGTTCCAGTGGCGTGCCCAAGGTAACGAAGCGCGCGTGCGCCTGCAGCAGGGCCAGACCGGCTTCGGCCCGGCCCCGCAATCGCTCGGCACGTTCATCGTGAAGAACGTCACGCCGATGCCGGACGGCATCACGAATGTCGAATGCCGCGTCGAAGCCATGCCGGATGGACGCATCTCGTTCACCGCCGGCCAAAGCGGCCGCAAGCTGCCGGTCGAGTGGGTGGCGTAAGCGCGCCGGTCGTTTCAATAATTTAGCAAGCGCTGGGAGGAGGAGACTCTTCCCAGCGTTTTGCTTTCCGGATGCGTGGTGGACTGACGTCGCGGGTTTCCAGAAAACTGAGTGCAAGAGTATTAGCCGCCGCAAGCACGCTTGCGCCGTAGCA
>CBHXZU010000880.1:0-2133 GCA_966125105.1 uncultured Prosthecobacter sp. | reverse complement strand
GTGCGCGAGATCTCGGCTTCGACAATGGACTTGGTGCTGCCGCTAACGGCCTTGAGCTGGGTGACGTGGGTCATGTGGAAAGAGTGGCGAGAGTGAAATCGGGGGTGGGGCTTGTTTCAAAGAGGGCGCGGTGGGTCAAGGATGGAGACCAGCCAGTGAGAGTTTGGCCCGGCGCGCTTAAGTCGAATTACTTCGCAGGCAAGAAGTCTTTGTCGAACTGCCTGTACCCGGTCCCCTTCGAGTCCGCTCCTGCCTTCTGGACGCTCGAATCCCAAATGTAAACGACGTTCAGGCCCGTCGATTTCGAATCAAATGAGGGTGTAAACTGGGAACTCCAGCCGGTTCCGTCCGCGTCGAATGAAAGAATATCTCCGGCCCGAAGTATAAATTCTTCGCCAGGCTGGCTCCATCGCCGAGGTGAATCGTTAACCCGTACCCATCGTTGAACACCCGGCCGCAACGCAGCTACGATTGTTACGCCCCGCATCGAAACCGTTGCAAAAGGAGTCGATGGTCTGCGCGGGACGTCTAAAGCACCGGCCGCCGACGCGAATACGCCGAGTATTACGGTGACGGAGAATAGGTGCACGGGAGTGGAGAAACGCGTCATCGGCTCACCAAAGAGGTGATAGCAGTGCTCAAGCAGAATTCCAGCTAACCTACGCCAACACCAACGGCCCGCCCTGGCTGTGTTCGCGGTTGCCGAACGTCTCGATCCGGTGACCGAAGGCGTGGGCGATGCTGAGCCAGAGACGATTGTGGGCGACTCGGTCGAACTCCAGCGCGCGGCCGGTTTGGAAGCCTAGACCTCCGCCGAGAACCACGAACGGAATGTTGTCGTGGGAGTGGCTGTTGCCTTTGCCGAGCTCGTTCGTCCAGACGATCGTCGTGTTGTCGAGCATCGTGCCGCTGCCGCCAGGCTCCTGAATTGCATCGAGCTTCTTCGCCAGCGCGGCGAGTTGCTCGGCGAACCAGATGTTGATCTTCACGAGCTTTTCCTGCGCGTCCTTGTTGCTGTCGGGCTCGTGCGAGAGACCGTGATGACCTTCATTGATGCCGAGCCAGCGCATGCGCGATTGGCCGACGCTGTTCGTAAACTCGAGCGTGGCGACCCGGGCGAGGTCGTTGGCGAAGGCATTCACCAACAGGTCCTGCTGCATCTCGCTCACCTTCGGAATGCCGTCATTGTCGAGGTCAACGCCGACCTCGAGCTTCGGCGCGGGGAAGCGCAGCTTTTGCCCCTGCATCGCGGCGAGATCGTTCTCCATCTGACGCACGAACGTGGTGTGCTTATCCAGCATCTCCCGCTCTTCTTTGCCGAGACGGGCGGAAATTACCCCCAGATCTTCGCGCACTTCATCGAGCACACTGCCCAGATTTTCGCGGTCTTTCACCTGGCCGTAGAGCTTGTCAAAAATCTCGTACGGACTGTTCGAGGGCGCGACTGGCTGGTTATTGCCCGCATAGGTCCAGCGGGTCCAGGGATCGGCGCGATTACCGACGTTCACGCCCAACTCCAACGAGCCAAAGCGCGTCGCGGTCTCCTTCTTCGACTGCAGAAAGTTTTTGATCTCCTGGTCGATCGAAATCCCCTTTGCCCATCCCGCGGGACGATCGCTGCCGCCTTGGATGTTCCCCGGGTTCAGCTCGATCGCGGTGAGCAGGCAGCTCATGCCGCGCATATGGCCGTCGCCATCGCCGCGGATCTTGTTCGAGATGCCCTTCAGCGTCATCAGCCGGTTTTTGAAGGGCTCGAGCGGGGCGAGGATGCGCTTAAACTGCAGATCGGTCCCCGCCTTGTCCGGCCAAAACTCCCACGGCACGGTGCCGTTCGGCGAGAACATGAAGATGATCCGCTGTGGGCGCGTGATCTCCGCCGCGCGGAGGCGATGCAGAGCCGGCAGAAACGGAAGCGCGGCCGCACCGAGGCCAAGGCTGCGAAGGAATTGGCGGCGTGTGGTCGGAATCATCGGCTGGCAGTTTTTGACGGTTCGGAAATGGGCGTGGCGGCGGTAACAGCGATCTCTGTAAGTAGCTTCCGCATGTTGCAATTATTAGCGACGAATTGCCCGTCCAAATGCTCGAGGGTTTCGCCGCCGTAGGCGAGCATCGGCTGCTTCACCATGTAGTGGA
>CBHXZU010000879.1:0-2144 GCA_966125105.1 uncultured Prosthecobacter sp. | reverse complement strand
GAAGATTCCACGTTCACAACGGAAAACACCGCGCCCGCCGCGCAGAACGACGAGGCTGGGATGGTTCCGGCAGGTAGCACGACCCAAATCGCGGTGCTCGGAAACGATACGGATGCCGACGGTGACAACCTCACCATTGTCGACGTGACTGCGCCAGGAAGTGGGAGTGTGAGCATCTCGGGAGACGTCATCCTTTACACGCCTTCGGCGACATCCGGGTCTGATTCGTTCACCTACACGGTGAGCGACGGATTCGGCGATACTGCCACAGCGACAGTGACGCTGAGCATCGATGGCAGCGACCCGACGCTCTCGGTGGCGAATCTCAAATTGAAGATCGTTGCAGGGGAAGTGTCATTCTCCGGCGTCGCAAACGACGCCGGTGGGGTCAGCCGCGTGGAGGTCCGCCTCAATGGTGGGGCACCGCTGGTGGTGACACCTTCGAATGCGACGAACCAATTCGACTGGACGCTCACGACGGTTCCCGAGCAGGGCGTGAATACGGTGGAAGTCACGGCTTTCGACGCGGCAGGGAATCCGTCTGAGTCGATCACGAAGACGTTTACCTTTACCAACCTGCGGCCGGAACTCGCGGGGAATTACGTTGGTTTGCTCACTCCAGGGGCCGCGGCAATGTCGCCGTTCAGCCAAAACGGTTTTGTAACCGTTAGCGTTACTCCTACCGGAGGATTCACTGGCAAGGTGTCGTTGGCTGGGGCGCAGATCGCGATCTCCGGCGTGTTTACTACGGAAGGAGCGGCCGAGTTTGGCAAGCAGCGAACCGAAACCGTGGCATTGCTGAAGAACGCGCGCCCAGCACCAATCCCGTTGGGCGACTTGAGCCTGGCGATCGATACGAACGGCGGCAACAAGATCACGGGGCAACTCCGCCTTGGGCCGCTTGTGCTCGCGAACGTGACTCTGAACCAAGCGGTCTACACCAAGACGAAGGTTCCCGTGGCGCCGTTCCGCCATGTTCCAGTTGAAATCAGCGATGATGCGAAGGAGAAAGGCCGCTACACGGCCGTGTTCGAGGCGCGTCCGGCGCTGAACAATGGATTGGACATCCCACTGTATCCGCAAGGCCACGGCTACGGTCTTCTTACTGTGAGCAAGGCGGGCGTCGCCAGCATGCAAGGAAAGCTGGCCGACGGCTCGCCCTACACGTTCAGCGCGGCGCTCTCGAAGGACAACGCCTGGCCAGTATTCATCCCGCTATACTCCAAAGCGGGGTTCATCGCCGGAGAAGTTACGTTTGATCCCTCTGCGGTCGATAGCGATGCGACCTCTGCGATGACTTGGTTCAAGCCGGGTGACGTTCCGAAGCAAAAGCTGTATCCCGCCGGATGGGCGGCCGGCATTGGTGTCGATTTCGCTGCAT
The DNA here is from genome assembly GCA_966125105.1 of uncultured Prosthecobacter sp. Taxonomy (GTDB): domain Bacteria; phylum Verrucomicrobiota; class Verrucomicrobiia; order Chthoniobacterales; family Chthoniobacteraceae; genus SXWH01. The sequence continues at coordinate 763 of CBHXZU010000879.1, read as the reverse complement.
CGAAATACATCGTGCCGACCAAGCCGAGCGTTCGGGTGCCGAATCCTCCGAATCCCGGCACGGCGCTCGGTCCCGAAGTGCTGCCGGTTTTGACAACCGACGCTCCGAACATCGTGGTGGTTGGCACTCATGGCGGAATTCCAATCCCGACGCCCAACGACGGTCACCTGGCCGTGAACGGAAAGATGGTGGCCACTCCGGCTCCATTCACCGGCATCACTGGATTTGCAGGTTCGTTCGTTGCGCCGACGGGCGCGATGAAAGCGTCCTTCATCCATCCGCTGACCAACAAGGTTGTGAAGGTCGAAGGTGTGGCATTCCAAAAGACGAATGCCGCCGCCGGCTTCTACCACTTCTTCCCGCCGGTGACCGTTCTTGATCCCGTTGCCTCGGGTCAAAGCGGGAGCCTTGTCATAACCAAAAAATAGGGCATCCGTCCGTCTTCCAAAGCCCCGGTCTTGCAAGGCGCAGGACCGGGGTTTTGCGTTTTCTGAAGTGCAGCGGTCAGCTTGGATGGGAGCGGTGCGGACCGCTCTGGCGAGCCGTGCTACGGCGCAAGCGTGCTTGCGGAGACTTTTTGGACAGAGACTCTACAGTTTCGCGATTTTCCGTAATTTCCCTCAATTTTCACGGCGGCAGAGACATGCCGTTTGGGGAACATGATGTGGAACGCGGCCGCCTCAGACCGATGCATCCGTGTTCTCAAGCAGCCCGATTCAGGAGGTGTTCTGGGGGGAACATGGGTCGTCGGCACGGTGTAGGT
>CBHXZU010000878.1:0-2166 GCA_966125105.1 uncultured Prosthecobacter sp. | reverse complement strand
CCGCCTTCACGCGCGAGATATTCCTCCACGCGCAAAAGATTGCCCTCACCCGCGCGCTGCACAACCGAAAGAAGATCCTGCGCCGACGAAACCTCCTCGAGTTGCTCCTGCACAAACCATTGCAGGAACGTGTCCGTCGTGTAATCCCGCGCATCCTTCGCCATCGCGACGAGCTGATTGATTTGCGCCGTCACCTTCTCCTCGTGCTGCAGCGCCAGCCGCACCGCATCCTCGGCAAACTGGAACTTTGACTGCGGAGCTGGAAGCGCCGGGATTTCCACATGGCCTCCCACGTCCAGGATGAAAGCGATGAACTTCAGCGCGTGCTGTTTCTCCTCTTCCGCCTGCCGATGATAGTGGCCGGCGAGCATGGGGAGCGTTTCACGTTCGAAGTGAGCTGCGATGGAGTAATACTGCAGCATCGCGCCGAACTCATTGCCAACCTGCTCGTTAAGCCGGGCGAGCAGTTCCTGCTTGATGATCATGCCCCGAGAATGTGCGCGCCTTTTCGCAAAGGCAACAGCGTCCTGAGGTTGAAAGTTTTCCGCCTGATTGGCGTATAATGCCGAATGGCCAATTCGAAAGCGACGCCTCGACTCATCAAGCTCCTGCTTTGGTGCATCGTGTTCTTCGCCGCCGTCACGGCCGCATGCAATGGCTGGCTCATCCAGGCCAGCGCCGGCGCAATCCGCCCGCACTCTGCGCTCGTGACGGATACCGACGTAGCCCTCGTGCTCGGCACCGCGCCCAAGCTCGCCAGCGGTCCGAACCCCTTCTTCGAAGCGCGCATGAACACCGCCGCCCAGCTCTGGCGTGAAAAGAAAGCCAGGCACTTCCTGGTGAGCGGCGACCACGGCAAACCTGGCTACGACGAAGTAAACGCCATGCGCGAAGCCCTCATCGATCGCGGCGTCCCCGAGAGCGCCATCACCCTCGATCACGCCGGCTTTCGCACGCTCGATTCAGTCGTCCGCGCGCGAAAAGTTTTCGGCGTAAAGCGGATGATCATCGTCAGCGACGACTGGCACCTGCCCCGCGCGCTATTCCTCGCCCGCAACACCGGTATCGAAGCCGAAGGCGCATGCTTCGAATCCGTCTCGTGGAAACTCTCCGCCAAAACCCGCGTGCGCGAATGGTTCTCCTGCGTCAAAGCCGTGGCTGACGTTTACGTCCTGCACACCAAGCCAAAGTTTCTCGGCGACCCCGTGGAGTTGCACATTCGGAAGTCGTAGGGGCCGGAGGGTAGAGGTCGGGGTAGAGGTCAGGCAGAGTTCTGATATTTGAGGAGCAGAAGTCGAAACTCACAAATCGGAAAGGCGGAAGCGAGAAGCGCAGCAGCAGACCCGCGCGCCGCTCCTGCAAGGCAACCCGGCAAGCACGCTTGCGCCGTAGCACGGCTCGCCAGAGCGGTCAGGATGTGCCATTAACAACGAGCCCCCGGAACTACAGCGACCCTGTGAGGATCCCGTCCCCGCAGCCCAGCTCGTACTCTCCAGTTCGAAGCCGAGCCTTCACCGGATTATCTCCTATATACCGGCGATAAACGCCCAATTCGTAAGCGTCTCGCACAATGTGATCGTGCGTTTCCTCCAACCACACCGCCCTGTGGTTCCCAAGATTTCATTAATCCTCCGCGACGAGAACTTTTTCCAAGTCGAGATGATCTCGGCCAAGGACCACCCCGGAAGAGGAAGCACCAGCACGTGCACGTGGTTCGGCATGATCACGAATCCATCCAGACAATAGCGTTCGCCATCGAACTCGCGGAAACTGTCAACGACGGGCTGACGAGCATATGCCTCGCGGAGGATGCAGGCTCCATGTTTGGCATCCAACCACCGCTCTTCTTGTTCGCTGAGGACTGTTCGGAATTCGGCGCGCTTCAATGGCGATAGCTTTTTCACGTCGCTGCGATCCCGAAGTCCATGGTTCTTCAGCCAAGCTTCGCAAACAGCCTCGAGTTCCCGCAATAGGCCCGCGGGAAGCGCATCGGCAAGGCGATACGTCAGGAAGTAAGTTGCGCCGTCTATTTCCCAATGCGGAAGATTTCGGCGGGCGAATGTTGGGCTTTGGAAGTTGGTGCAGGGGACGAAACCTGGGGAGCATTGATTCCAGTGAATGGCACATCCGGACCGCTCTGGCGAGCCGTGCTACGGCGCAAGCGTT
>CBHXZU010000877.1:0-2170 GCA_966125105.1 uncultured Prosthecobacter sp. | reverse complement strand
GCGGCCGCCAGGCGTTATTTTCGTTTAAAAACACACACATCATCACATGGCCAACACCATCCTCGTCGGCGCCCAATGGGGCGACGAAGGCAAAGGCAAGATCATCGACTTTCTGACTGAGCAGGCGAACGTGGTCGTTCGCTCCCAAGGCGGGAACAACGCGGGGCATACCGTGATTGTCGGCGGAAAAAAATACGTCCTGCATCTCATCCCGAGCGGAATCCTTCGGAAGAAGACGATGTGCGTGATTGGCAATGGGGTGGTGATTGATCCGGCCGGCCTTGCGGGGGAAATTGAAGGCCTGCGCAAGCAGGGGATCAGCGTGACGCCGAAGAACCTCATGATTTCGGACTGCGCGCACCTTTCGCTCCCGATTCACCGCGCGCTTGATCGCGCGAAGGAAGTGGCGAAAGGCAAAGGCAAGATCGGCACGACTGGACGCGGCATTGGCCCGACGTATTCCGACAAGGCCGCGCGTGTGGGTCTTCGCACCGGGGACCTGCTCGATGAAAAGCGCTTCGTGAAGAAACTGAAGGCGCGCGTGGATGAAGCAAATGCGCAGCTCCAGGCGATGGGCGGCGAACTCGTCGACTTCAATGCGGCGAAGAAGGAGTGCCTCGCGGCGGCGAAAGTTATCGTGCCGTTTCTCGGCAACACCGTCGTTTTCCTGCACGAAGTGCTGCAGGAAGAAGGCGTCGAGATGCTCTTCGAAGGCGCGCAGGGCACATTCCTCGATATCGATCACGGCACGTACCCCTACGTGACCTCGTCGAACACCACATCTGGCGGCGCTTGCACGGGTTCGGGCGTTCCGCCGAATCGCATCGATAAAGTCGTTGGCACCTTGAAGGCCTACACCACGCGTGTGGGCGAGGGGCCCTTCCCGACGGAAGACCAGGGACTGAGCGATTTCCTCCACGGCTTGGGTCGCGAGTTTGGCGCCACGACCGGACGCGCGCGTCGCTGCGGCTGGTTTGATGCGGCTTTTACCCGCTACGCCGCGATGGTGAATGGCATCGACGACCTCGCCGTTACGAACGTCGACGGCCTGGACACGATGGAAACCATCCGCGTCTGCACTGGTTACAAGATCGGAAAGAAGAAGCTGGAGTTTCCGCCGACGGATCTCGAGTTGCTCGCGCAGTGCGTGCCGGTTTACCAGGAATTCCCGGGCTGGAAGAAAGACACGACGGGCGCTCGGACGTGGAAGGATCTTCCGCCGAAGTGCCGCCAGTACCTCGAAGCAATCGCCAAACTCACCGGCGCCAGGCTGTCCATCGTCAGCGTCGGGCCCGGTCGCGAGCAGACAATCCTTCTATAATGGTGATCGAGCCACGGCCGTCCGCGACGAACGATGCACCCCAGGCAGGGACTTCCTCGTCGCCGGCGCACGTTCTCTCCCATGGGCGCGGAAGCGCGACGACGCCGAGGCATATCGCGATCATCATGGACGGCAATGGCCGTTGGGCCAACGAGCGCGGGCTGCCGCGGCTCAAGGGACATGAGCGCGGCGCGGAAAGCGTCCGCGCGGTCACCGAAGAGTGCGTGGCGCTCGGCGTCGAGTTCCTGACGCTCTACGCCTTCTCGACGGAGAATTGGAAGCGGCCGGGCGAGGAAGTCAGCGGCTTGTGGATCCTGCTCGAGCATTTCCTCGAGCAGGAACTGCCGACGATGATGAAGAATGGCGTCCGCCTGCGGGCCATCGGGCGCATCCATGAATTGCCGGAGTCCACGCAAGCGGCCTTGAAGGCGGCGATCGAAAAGACCGCGAACAACCCCGCGACGACGCTGATTCTCGCGCTCAATTACAGCTCACGGACCGAGTTGGCAGACGCGGCGCGGTCCCTGTGCGTAGACGCCGCGCAGGGAAAACTGGCCCCGGAGCAGGTCACGCCAGAGCTACTTGCGGGGCGGCTGTATACGCGCGAGTATCCAGATCCTGACCTGCTGATCCGCACCAGTGGGGAGCTTCGTTTGTCGAATTTCCTGCTGTGGCAGCTCAGTTATGCCGAATTTGTGATTACCTCGAAACTGTGGCCTGACTTTGGCAAGGAAGACTTGCGGGCTGCTATCGCTGACTACCTTAAACGCCAACGCCGCTTCGGCGGCCTCTAATACTCTTCATGGCCAAAGGGCAAACCGTACTGATTGTTGACGCTGAAACCGATTT
>CBHXZU010000876.1:0-2177 GCA_966125105.1 uncultured Prosthecobacter sp. | reverse complement strand
CTTCGTTGAGGCCGTGATTCGTATTCGGATTCTCGTGCGCGATATCGATCAGGTCCGAAAGCCCGAGGTTCTGCACCTGCCACGTGTCGTTCCAGTCGCGCGTGTTATCCCACTTCCGATAGAAACCATCCTGCGTGCGGCGAAGGTGAAAGTCCTCCGGCACAAAGCCCGGATACAAATCGATAGGCGTCGTCTCGTTGTAGCCCGGGATATCGAACGCGTTGTGATTGGTGATGTTGTCGAGATAGACGCGGATGCCGAAGCGATGCGCCGTCTCGATCAGCGTCAGCAATTCCCCCTCCGTGCCGTAAAGCGTCCGCACAGTTCCCCGCTGATCCTTCGATCCGAGATCAAAGCGATCCCACAAATCATAACCCACGCTCAATCCGCCCGAACCCTTGCACGGCGGCGGGAGCCAAATGGAATCATAACCTATCTCCGCCAGTTCCGGGATTCTCTGCGTGAGTTCCCGGTAATCCGTATTGAAGTATTGGAGCATCGCCTCCGCGCGGAGAGAGGCAGGAAGAGCGAAGATCAGGAGCGCAAAAAGCGCGACGAGTCTGAGGCGAAGCGGCATTCGGGTGGCGGGCCCGGTAACAGAATGCGAACAGCTCGTTCGCGAAAGGAAAAACTTCCGCTAGTCGTAGCTCGGCATTTGGCGCGCGCGCCCGCCGCGTTCTTCACGTTCCTCCGCGAAGCAAACCCCTCGCATGGAGTCGGAAATGCCCGTGCTAAAACTGCAGAAACATTGTTTTAAGTGCCGAGTACATTGTGCAAATCCGCAGAAACGGTGTTTTGGACAGCTGGGCACACGGTTTATTTCGCAGAAACGCTGTTAATTTCGCAGAAACGGTTGGTGTGGCACGAAAGTACATCGTCGCGGATTGCGGAAACATTGTTTCGAAACGCGGGTACCTTGTTTTTTTCCGAAAAACGGTGATTTGAAACGCCGGCACATTGGCTCAGGGACGCGCGACGACGGTTCAACGACGATCGGAGAAGGTTCGAAACTGATCGGCCGTTCCAAAGCGCGGATCAACCATGTCGGAACCCAATCCGGCGTGGCTCGGGAACCTTCGCCGGCATGTCAGGCCGATTAAATTCCCCTGCCATCCACGAGAAACGCGCGACGTCCCCCCAGGCTTGCCAGCGGACCGCAGAGTTCGCGGGACAATCGGATTCCGGGCGGCCTTAAACGAAGAAAAACGTGCAGTCCAAGGAGCTTTGACCACCCCACTGCAATTCCGCGCTTGCGCCGCGAGACTTTCCACGCACTATCCCGCGCCTCGCATTGGATGGGTGGCAGAGTGGTCGAATGCGCACGCTTGGAAAGCGTGTTGGGTCTAAAAAGCCCAGGAGGGTTCTAATCCCTCCCCATCCGCCAGACCGGCGGAACTCCATGTCCGCACGTCGACCGAAAGCGAACGACTCAGCTTGTTCTTCTCCGCTCGTCCGCGTTGCGGCCCCTACTTGAAGTGGACTTCGATGTCATCGAAGTCGAAGCGGCCCGTGGCGAAAACACATCGGGCGCTCACCTCCAGAGTCTTCACGGTGGGCAGCAGTGCGATTTCACGCGTTTCGGTCTTCCATCCCGCCGAGTGCTCCGATTTCACGATCGTTGGCGCGATGCTGACGTTAGCCGGGCCTTTCGGCCAAAAGACAAGCTGTGCCGCGGCATTTGGCGTTTTGCCGGGCTTGCCACGCATCCGTCCCCGCACGACCGCGGTGATCGAACCCGGCGGCACGGGGATGACCTGCTCCGCGCCAGCATTGGCTGGGTCACCCTTCACCTCCACGCGCAGGAACGATTCATTCCCCTCTTTCACCACGCTGAAGGTCCCGGTCGGATACGCCGCCTGCCAACCTTCCGGCTTCCCATCCGTCGTCGCGGCGCTGAAGTCGCCGTTCTTTACCGCTGCAGGTTTCGGCTTTGGTTTATCAAGCGCGCCCTCCCACCGTTCCGGTCGTTTCCACGGAATTGCCGAGGGCAAAGGTTCCGCGGCCATGGCTTGGGAGAGAAACAGCGCGAGAAGCAGAGCCGATCGCATGACTTGAGATGATGCTGCCCGCCCCCGCGTGCACAAGCAATTTGCCAGCCCATTCCGCAAGCCACCTGCTGGCGCAATTTGATCACGGCGTCGATATTCAGTGTCCGCATTTGTCCGCCGATACCGACT
>CBHXZU010000875.1:0-2202 GCA_966125105.1 uncultured Prosthecobacter sp. | reverse complement strand
CGTTCTGCCGATTCTCAGCAAGGCAGGCTGCAACGCCGGCTCCTGCCACGCGAAACCGGAAGGGCAGAATGGATTCCGGCTCAGCGTCTTTTCCTACGACCCGAAGTCGGATTACCACGAGATCGTGCACGAAGCGCGCGGGCGCCGCGTGTTTCCATCCGCGCCGGAAGAGAGCCTGATCTTGCTAAAAGCGACCGGAGCCATCCCGCACGAAGGTGGCGATCGGTTTGCCAAGGACTCGGATTCCTACCGTTCACTCTTCGCATGGATGCGCGGAGGCATGCCGTATTCCTCCGAGAAGGAGCCGAGCCTGAACGGCATCACGGTCACTCCAAAGGAGCGGCGTTATCGCCAGGGGGCAAGCCAACGATTGCTTGTGCAGGCGCGCTATTCGGATGGCTCGACACGTGACGTCACGGCACTCGCTGATTTTTCGAGTAACGAAAAGGAAGTGGCGAGCGTGAGCACGGCAGGCGTGGTGAGTGTCGGCTCCGTTCCGGGGCAGGCCGTGATCATCGCGCGATTCATGGGCATGGTCGGCGATTCGCAGGTCACCGTGCCGGCCGATCGATTGTTGCCCGCGGAGAATTATGCGGGGTTGCGGGTGAACAATTTCATCGATCGCCTCGCTTACGCGCGCTTCCAGGAACTCGGCATCTTTCCATCGGAAGGCTGCACGGATGAAGAGTTCCTGCGGCGGGCGTCGCTCGACACCGTCGGCACGCTTCCAACACCGGAAGAGGCGCGCGCGTTTCTGGATGACCCCTCCGCGGACAAGCGCGCGCTGCTGATCGATCGGCTGCTCGCGAGTCCCGCGTTTGGCGACTACTGGGCGAATCGCTGGGCGGATTTGCTTCGGCCGAACCCCGATCGCGTCGGCGTAAAGAGCGTCTACGTGCTCGATCAGTGGCTCCGGGAAAGTTTCCGACGGAACAAACCGTACGACCAATTCGTTCGCGAGATCGTGCTAACGGAGGGAAATAACCATCGCGATGGGCCGGCCGTCATCTATCGGGATCGGCGCGAACCAGCGGAGCTGACGACCATGTTTAGCCAGCTATTCCTCGGCGTTCGGCTGGACTGCGCGAAGTGTCATCACCATCCGAACGAGAAGTGGGGGCAGGACGATTTCTACCGCATGGCGGCGTTTTTCGGTCCGCTCAAGCAAAAGGGCGGCGGTATCTCCGCCCCGATCTCCGGAGGCAGCGAGACGTTTTACTTTTCTCCCGGCAAGACGGTGAAGCATCCGGTCACGGGAGAAATGATGGAGCCGCGTCCGCCGGATGGCCCGCCGATGCAGGACGATGGCAAAGTCGACCCGCGACAGTCGCTCGCGGACTGGATGGTCTCGCGTGAAAACCCGTTCTTCGCCAAGGCGATTGCGAACCGCGTTTGGGCCGCGTTCTTTGGAAAGGGAATCGTCGATCCCGTGGACGACTTCCGCCTTTCGAATCCGCCGAGCAATCCGAAGCTCCTCGATGAACTCGCCCAGGAAGTCATTCGCAACAAATACGACTTGAAGGCGCTGATGCGGACGATCCTGAACTCGCACCTCTATCAACTCAGCGGCACGCCGAATGAATGGAACCGCGGCGACACGCGGAACTTCTCGCGGGCGTATCGACGCCGACTTCCTGCAGAGGTGATCACCGACGCCGTTGCTGATGTAACTGGCGTCGCGAACAGTTACCCAGGCATGCCGCCCGGCAGCCGAGCGATCGAGGCGTGGACCTACAAGATCGAATCGCGGACGATGGATGCGTTTGGGCGTCCGAACTCGAGCAGCGACTGTCCTTGCGAGCGTGATGTGAGACCGAGCATTACGCAGTCGCTCCATCTCATGAACTCGCGCGCGCTGCATGCGAAACTGAAGAGCACAGAGGCAACTGCGCGAGTGGAGCAACTCGTCAAAGGCGATCGAACGCCGGAGGACATCGTCACGGAAGTTTACCTGGCGTGCTACAGCCGCCGACCGACGGAAGAGGAACGCAAGATCGCCATCGCTTCATTCTCGGCAGAAGGCGCGACGAAGCGCGCGGCGACCGAAGATCTGTTCTGGGCGTTGATGAACTCCGCGGAGTTTGTGTTCAATCATTGACTCACGAAAAGCCGGTCATCCTGACGAGGCACGAGGAAGGACCTCGAACCATTCATGGCAACCTCATCGCCGGCGAAACGGCTGCGGTGAATGCCTCGGGGTCC
>CBHXZU010000874.1:0-2241 GCA_966125105.1 uncultured Prosthecobacter sp. | reverse complement strand
TGCACGTAACGCATGCCGTATTTGTGCGCGAGGTCCACGTTCGGCTTGCTGCCATCCACGCTGATCAGGACTTTTACTCCGAGTTTCGCGAGCGCCGCGTAGCCCGCTTCATCGTCTGGGGAACTGCCGGAGATAAGGTTGTCATCGATGCGAAAGACATTGTGCAGACTGGGAACCTCGACCGCTTTCGGATTCTGGCCGGCTGCAGAGGGTGCCTGCGCGAGAACGCCGGCGGCATACATCATGCCCGCAGAGATGGCGAGGAAACGCAGGGAACAGAATATCGCGGGCAACTTCACATGCGGTGCGTAGCATACTCTTCGACCGCTCGTCGACGGGATCCAACATCCCGCAGCGGGATCCCGCGTCTCCCACAGCGCAATTATCGTGACATGTGCCTCATCGCGCATTTAAACCCCGCGCAGCCACTCGGCTGAAACGATGGCGGGACTGCGTGCCCGTAGTTTCGGCAGCGCGCTTTCGGGTGGCGGCTGCTTCCCGGGAGTGCGGTGAACCAAAACACCCTGCTTCATGCAAACTTCCTCACGAATGCTTCGTTTCGTCCTCGGGGCCGCAGCCCCGCTCTCCCTCGCCATCACCGCTGCCGCGCAGGACGTGCCGGCGAATGTCACGCGGCTCGAAGAGATCACCGTCACCGGCAAGGCGGATGACCTGCTCGGTGTTGCGGATGCCGCCAGCACAGGCGAAGCGAGTTCCTTCGACCTCATGTCGCGCCCTTACATGCGGCGCGGCGAAATCCTCGAGGTTGTGCCTGGCGTGATCATCACGCAACACGCGGGCGGCGGTAAGGCGAACCAGTACTTCCTCCGGGGATTCAATCTTGATCACGGCACGGACTTCGCGATCTCCATCGACGGAATGCCGGTGAACATGCGCACGCACGCGCACGGGCAGGGTTATGCGGATCTGAATGGACTCATCCCGGAATTGATCGAGCGCGTGGACTACACAAAGGGCGTCTACACCGCGCGCAATGGCGATCTTTCCAGCGCAGGCAGCGCCGACTTCCGCCTCTTCAATGAGCTGCCCATGGGCATCGCGAGCCTCACGTGGGGCGAGCACAATTACTGGCGCGCGCTCGTGGCGGACACCATCCACCTCGCCGAAGACCGAAAGCTCACCCTCGCCCTCGAATATAATACCTACGACGGCCCGTGGCTTTTGCCGGAGGATTTTCAGCGTTGGAATGGGTTGATCCGCTATTACCAAGGCACGGAGGACAATCACTGGTCCATCACGGCCATGGACTACCACGGCGAGTGGCAATCCAGCGACCAGATCCCGCAGCGTGCCGTGCTCGATGGACGCATCCCGCGCCTCGGCTACGTGGATCCCACCACGGGAGGCGACAGCCAGCGCTACAGCCTCAATCTCGATTTCATCAGCACCGACGGGAACGACGCGTGGCGCGGCAATCTCTACGGGTTCTATTATGACCTGAACCTGTGGTCGAACTTCACCTACTTCCTCGATAACCCCGAGCGGGGCGATCAGTTCGAGCAAGCGGAGCAGCGCTGGGTGATCGGCGGCGAACTCGCGCGCGATTGGAAGGAGCGCCAGTTCTTCGGCGCGCCCACGCGGTTCACCGTCGGCCTGCAAACGCGGCACGATTTCATCGACCCAATCGGCCTCTACAAAACGGAGAAGCGCCAGCGTTTTCACACGGTGCGGGAAGACAGCGTCTACGAAGGCAGCGCGGGGCTTTTCGCCGAGGCGGAGACACGATGGACGGACACCTTCCGCACCACAATCGGCGTCCGGGGCGATGTGTTTGCGTTCGACGTTTCCAGCAGCAACCCGCGGAACAGCGGCGGCGAGGTGGCTGCATTGCTCAGCCCGAAATTTAGCGCCGTCCTGGGACCCTGGAAGGAAACGGAGTTTTATCTCAATGCCGGGACCGGTTTTCACTCCAACGACGCGCGCGGCGTGAACAACACCGTCGATCCGGAATCCGGCGATCCGTTGCTGCCGGTGGATCCGCTCGTCCGCACCTTCGGCGCGGAAGTGGGACTGCGGACGCAGATCGTTCCGAAGCTCACGCTAACGGCCTCGCTCTGGGGACTGCGCAGCGACAGCGAACTGGTCTACATCGGCGATGCCGGCACCAACGAAGCGGGCCCGGGATCCGATCGCTACGGCGTGGAAGTCGCGGCGTATTGGCGGCCGACGGATTGGTTCACGCTCGACGCGGAGTTTGCCGCGACACACGCGCAATTTCGC
>CBHXZU010000873.1:0-2242 GCA_966125105.1 uncultured Prosthecobacter sp. | reverse complement strand
GCGCATCCGGCCCGATCTTTGTTCGCGCTTCGTCTTCATGACTGGCTATCGCGGAGACGCGAAGCTAAATGAATACATCAAATCGATCGGCTGCTGGGTGCTGCGAAAGCCCTTCCCGCTCGAGGATCTCCTGGCCCTGTTTGCCTTCACGGCTGAGCGCGAAAAGCTCCAGACGATTTGCGATTGGGAGTCGCTTCCGGCCAGCCTGCCGCAGCAGCCAATGCCAGCGGACGCTCCCGTTCCGCAGGCGCGGCCGCAGCTGCCCGTGCCGCCGCTCCCAGATCCCCATTTGAAGCCGCACGTTCCGCTGGCGGTTGGCACCTCGCCGATTTCGTGGTTGGGCGATGGCCGGAGCGAAAGCTCTCCAAAACGCAAGAGGTCGAGCTGGCTCGATATCGCCGTCGTCCTGGCCGTCGTTCTCGGTTTCCAATACCTGGATGAAAATAACGCGGCGACAGAGGGATTGGCGGAACTCCAGAGCCTGGAAAAGCAGTGGACGGAGCTCGAGCCCGAGTTCGAGAAAGCCACGGCCGCGCGCGAGGAGTTCGAGCAAGCCGCGGCAGCGGTCGAGCGGAACCGCAGCGCCGACGACGCGCAGTGGACCTCCGCGCTGAAGAATATCGCGCTCGCGATCAATCCCTCCATCGAAGTTGCCGGCTTTGAAGCCCGGCAGGTTCCGAACGAGGCGGGAGCGTATGAAGCGCGGGTCCGCGGTGTCGCTTTGGGCGAACAGGGGCGCAAAGTTGCCGATCGTTTTCGGCAAGTAATAGAAGACAGCCTCTCCTCCGACGTCGCAAACCAGGTGGTGAGCGTGAAGTTTGAGCGTCTCGAGGATGCGCAGGCGGAAGCAGGAGGGAGCAATGGCGCGAACTTCACGATCGTGATTGCAGGGCGGCAGGGCGCGCCGGTTACGCTGGCCAAGCGAGGGAGGGCCTACTGATGTGGTCGCGCTCGTTCCAACGTGGATTTCGGTGCATGGCCATCGGCAGTCTCGTTCTTGCTGCGGGCGCGGTTTTCTACGAGCAAGGCAATCGTTATTCGCGCATCCGCGAAAGCGCGAAACTGCATGGCAAGATTGTGGAGGCGCAGCGGCTGATTGCGGACAGCATTCATTTCGATGCGCGGTTGCTCGAAAAGGCGGCTCCTTCGGAATTGCCGCTGAATACGAATTTGCCGGTCGGCTCGGCGCAGGTGTGGCTGCCTGAATTGGTCCGAAAACATTTCAAGGCGGCCGGGCACGAGGTGGCGATCGTTCGTTTGAACTCGCTGCATGAAATGCCGGAGTCGCGCGAGTTCCAGCGTGGCTACTGGTCAGTGGCTTTGCCGGTCGATGACACGGGCGACAACGTCCCGGGTCTGCTCACAGCGGTGGCGCAGTTCGAGCGTCAGAACTCTTATGTGCGCGTGCTCGATTTTACGATCGGCACGGATCCCGAGAATCCTGGAAAGCGGATTGCCGGGATGAATCTGACAACGTTGGTTTCCAAGTAGGTGAGGGGTGCGCCAGTTTGGTAGTGTACGTGTTCAAAGCCTAATCTCGATGGCGCGCTGTTGTGTCGCCGCCTTCGGGGCTCTGCATTTTCCTGCGTACCCAGGGCGGCGCTACGTTCCTCGCTTTGTCCTGGGCTGGCATGCGGTTGGGCCTTCGGCCCGCCAATGCAGATCCTTGCAAAAGTTCATCCAAGTTCAAAGCGCAACGGAGCGTTCGCCAAAACTTCATCCTAGTTCAAAGCGGAATGGAGCGTCGCCAAAAACACAGTTGCTGGGCTGGCATGTTGTTGGGGCTTTGGCCCGCCGCGGCGTGTGGCCGCACGCTCGCGTTTGCGATCGCTGCGATGTCGCTCCTCTGGAGCTCATCCGATTTGAGAGCACAGGGCTATAAACAGGACGCTCCTACGGAGCTTCGCTACGTTGGCTGATTCATACTGTCGGCGCACTCCGTCTGTAGGTGTGACCGTCTGTAGTGTGACCGTCTGTAGGTATGAGCGTTTGCGGGTATGAGCGCCTGCGGGTATGGGCGTCTGCGGGTATGCACCGTCGTAAATGCACCCTCTGTAAATGCACCCTCCGTAAATGCACCGTCTGTTTCAGCGGACCGGTTCAGTCCAGCTCATTACCTTGTATCCGCCGCCTTCGAGGTCGGCGCGGCCGAGGGCTTCGTCGTAGTGAAGGTTGGCGCCGCCTTTGATCGTGAGTGTCTTCCCGATCATTGCGCCGCTGAAGTTGGCGTTGCCGGTGAGTG
>CBHXZU010000872.1:0-2256 GCA_966125105.1 uncultured Prosthecobacter sp. | reverse complement strand
TCATGCGCATGGCGGAAAAGTTTAGCCGTCCCTTCGTGGCGCTGATCGACACTCCCGGCGCCTACCCAGGCATTGGCGCGGAGGAGCGCCACATCGCCGAGAGCATTGCGGTGAATATTCGCGACATGATGACGCTGCGCGCGCCGACGGTAGCGGTAGTAATCGGCGAAGGCGGCAGCGGCGGGGCGCTGGGTATCGGTGTCTGCGATCGCGTGCTGATGCTGGAGAACTCCTACTACTCGGTCATCAGCCCCGAAGGCTGCGCGGCGATTCTGTGGAAGCATCGCAAACATGCTCCCGAGGCCGCGCAGGCACTGAAGCTGACGGCAACGGATTTGAAGGAGTTTCAGCTCGTGGATGAAGTGATCGCTGAGCCGCTCGGTGGCGCGCACCAGGACCAGGAAGCGGCGATTGCAAACCTCCGCGACGCGGTGAGCCGCAACCTCGACGAACTCTCGCAGATCCCCATGGATCAACTGCTCGCCGAGCGTTACGAGAAGTTCCGGCGCGTCGGATTCTTCTCCGGCGAGTAATGGCCGCGGACGTCTCGCTCGAGCAGCGTCTGAAATGGCGCGAGCGTCCGGCGAGAGTCCCGATCATGTATCAGACGTGGACGGACCTGTTGTTCGTCCACTGGGAAGCACCGGTGGAGGCGATCCAGGCTACGTTGCCTGCTGGGCTGACCGCCGACACCTGGGAGGGGCGGGCTTATGTCGGGGTAATTCCGTTTTTTATGCGGAACATTCGGCCGCGGGGAGTGCCGCCGCTGCCGTGGGTCTCTTACTTTTTGGAGATGAATGTCCGCACGTACGTGCACGACGCAAATGGCACGCCGGGAGTTTGGTTCTACTCGCTGGAATGCAATCAACCGGGTGCGGTTTGGATGGCGCGGGCGCTTCTTGGGTTGCCGTATCGGCATGCGGCGATGCGAGCACGTCGGGCGAAGGATCGCGCGATCGATTATCGGTCGAGGAGGCGGTTTGGGAGTGCGGGGGCGGAGTTTCGGTATCGGATTGGGGCGGCGGATTCAGAGGCGGCGGCACACGCGTCCATCTTTGCCGCGCCGGAATCGTTCGAGTTCTTCCTGGTCGAGCGCTACCTGCTCTTTACCCGGCATCATGGCAGGTTACTTCGGGCTCAGGTGCACCATTCGCCTTATCCGTTGCAGCCGGTGACGCTTGAATCGCTGAACGTCAACGGTCTCGCGCCCGAAGGTGTAGATACCGGTGTTGCGCCGGTGCACCAAGTCGGTTCATCCGGAGTGACGGTGGAGGTTTTTGGGGCGGAGGCGGTGGGGTGAGAAGCAGCGACTATAGCGATTGCCAAAAATTGTTTCCGGAGCGGGCGCTGGGCTCCGCACCCGCAATCCCCTCCGGCGACCTGGAGATCGCCGCTCCTTGGCGCAAGCGTGCTTGCGGAATCGAAAATTGCTTTCGGCAGATGCTATAATCAATTTGGCGCTTCGCGCTTCGGTTCGAGAAGAGCCGGGCCGGCCTGCCACTTTGGGTGCGCCTGCGGTGCCTTCTCGTGCAGGCTGGCAGCCTGCGCCACAATAGTTCGCGCTTCGCGCGAATGACTACCTTGGCAGCTGGGCTTGTTTGCCCAGTCTTTCTCCCGGTTCCACGGAGACAACGCGCCAGCCATCGATTCCCTTTAGACGGAACTTGAAGCGGGTGTCGTCAGCGCCGCGCGCGCTGAACTCCGTGGGCGTATGCCAGGACTTCTCTTGCAAGGTGAACGAAGTCCCCGACCTCGCTGCCTGGTCCATTTTCAGCAAACGCGTGACTGTTGCCGGGGTGACCATCGATTCGATCACTTTGTCCGCAACTGCGCCTGCGAACAGCGCGGTCGCCACCTTTGCCTGCTCTACGGCATCCGCCCCCTTCTCTCCTCTCGCGCCACCCAGCGCGTCCGCGCTCATCTTCGCTTTCATCTGATTCTTCAGCGATTGCCGGACTGCCGGGAAATCAACGATCCGCTCCAACGCGTCTTTGTCCGCGGCGCGCAGAGCGTCTTCAAACTTCGTAATCGTGTGGTACGGCCAGTACGCGTAGGCGCCGCCGCCCAGGAGGATCAACAGGAGCAGGAACTTCTTCACTGCCGGAGGGAATAAGGGGATGCCTTACTTGATCAGCGCTTCCATCGACGGATCCGCTTCGGCGCCGAGTTCGAGCGCTTTTTGGTACGCGCGCTTGGCTTCGTCCTTGGCGGGCGGATTCTTCAGCGTCTGCGTGACGGCGAGGTTGAACCACGCGT
>CBHXZU010000871.1:0-2268 GCA_966125105.1 uncultured Prosthecobacter sp. | reverse complement strand
GTTCGCGCAGGCGCAACCGGAAACGACTCCCGCCGAATCGCTCACTCCATTCGGCATCGGCAGCTGCCACGTGAACGGGCGATCGGTCGAGGATTTCTCCCGATGGCTTCCGCAGATCTCGGAACTCGGCATTCAGTTCTATCGAAGCCCGGCTACATACTGGGGCGCGATCGAACCGGAAGAAGGAAAGTTCACTTGGGAGAACCTCGACGCCCAAATGGCTTATCTCAAGGCACGCAAAATCCAAAGCGGCGCGCTGTTGCTCGGCAATGTGGGATGGAACAAGGCGGATGGGCCCGGTCACCTGCCCGTGAACAACCTTGCCGCTTGGTCGCGCTACGTAGGGGAACTCGTGAAGCATCTCAAAGGTCAGGTGAAACACTTCGAGGTCTGGAATGAGCCGCCGAACTTCACGGGAAAGAATCAAACGCCGAATGACTATGCGAAGATTGTCGCGAGCGCATACGACGCCGCCAAAGCCGCAAATCCGGATGCGCTCGTGGGGCTGGCGGCGAAATCGGCGCACATAAATTACCTCGAGCAAGTCATCAAGGCGGGCGCGAAGGACCACTTTGATTGGATCTCGCTGCACCCTTACGAAGTGCTGGACGGAATTGCCGAAAACGCGAGAACAGAACCGGTTTTCATGAATATCGTGCCAACACTTCGGAAGATGTTGGCGGCGCAGAATCCGGCGAAAAAGGATGTGCCGATCATTTTCACGGAACTGGGATGTGACGCGAAGGCAAAAGGGCCGGAGCGCCAGGCGCGCGTGCTGGTGAAGGCTTACACGATGAGCATCGCGCAGGGAGTGGCATGCGTGCAGTGGTTCGAAGGACGCGATGGCGATAGTGGGCCGATGGGGCTCATCGACGGCAAAGGTGTCCCCCGCCCTGCTTACAAAGCCCTCGGGCAACTGATCCAACATCTCGGGCAGCATCCGAAGTATCTCGGCTGGACGACGCTCAACGAGCGGAACTACGCGTTCGTTTTCGAAGGGGAAAAAGGAAAGGTGCTCATTACTTGGACGCCGGCAAAGACGAAGGACCGCGTGGCATTTGGACAGGAAGTCGCGATCGTGGATCCGCTCACGGGCGAAGCGTCCCGCGCGGACTCACACGAGCTGACCACGGCGCCGATCCTGGTGCTTGATCCGCCGGCGAAACTCGTCGCGCAAGCCGAAGCCAACCGTGGCACGCCGCTTTCGTGGGGCGGCGATTATCGCGATGCAAAATCGGTGTCGGTGACAATGGGCGAACGGAATGACGAGAAAGGGTTGCACACGTTGTCGGGCCAGGCGGTCGCGGAAGCAGTGGTGGCGTATGGGGGCTCTGCGCGCGCGGGGGATGTCCCGGGCGGGAACCTCTTCATCGTCGATCCGGGATTCCTTTGCTACGACAGCATGCCGATTGAAATCACGGCGGTGGTTCGGCGAAACGCGAATAATGACAACTCGGGCTTCAAGCTCGTTTACGAATCGGCCACGGGGTTCAAGACCGCGGGCGGATGGTACACCGTGCCGGATAACAAGCAGTGGCACACGGTGAAGTGGAAGATCGAGGACCCGCAGTTCGTGAACTACTGGGGCTACAACTTCTCGCTCGTTTCGGATGGGAACGTTTACAACAAATACCTCATTCAGAGCGTCACGGTGACGAAGCTGGATGGGAAGTGATCGGGGCGAACGTGGGAATTGAAGCGATCCGTGGCAGTGCGCGGATTGTTTAGGGCGGTGTAGTTTTCACTCTGCGCGCCGCTTGCGACGTCTGAAATCGGCCCGGGCTGTCTCAAATCGGTCCAAAATGCGTTTGAAACGACAGGAATATGGCTGGAGGTGGTCCGCTGATCACTGGAGGTCGGTCTCAGCTCATTTGGGACGACTCGCGGATCACTGGAGGTGCGTCGCGTACGGCTGGAGGTCTGTCTCGGATCGCTGGAGGTTTCGCAATGATGAGATGGGCCAATGTTCGGATGGCTGGAGGTGATCCGAACATCGCTGGAGGTCATGCGCGGATCGCTGGAGGTCGGCCGCGGATCCCTGGAACTCGCCCTCGGATCGCTGGAGCTTGAGCGCGGACCGTTGGAGATTGCCCTCGGATTTAGCGAGATTCACCGTGGCGGGCGCGGCGAGAGCGGCGGACCAATGGCAATCCACTGCGGCGATTCGATGTTCGGAAGCAGGGAGAATCGGACCCATTGAAGGCGCCAATGGTTTGGACCTATCCGGGATTTTGTGTGCGGGGGATTCGGTTTGGTTGTGATGGGCGG
>CBHXZU010000870.1:0-2288 GCA_966125105.1 uncultured Prosthecobacter sp. | reverse complement strand
ATGCTTGGGAAGTGTTGGTGTCGCTGGCTTTACCCGCGGAGGCAAGCCACCTTGGACGGAATTTCGAGACTATCGAAGAGCCAGCGCCCAGGCGCCGGCGATCAACGTCACTGCGGACAGGCCGTACGCGACCTGCGCGCGTCTGCTGAGCCCGCGCCTCCCGCCGAAATAAAAGAAAAGTCCGCCCACGAGGACACCAGCGCCGAGCCCCAGCAAATGCGCCATCACGTCCACGCGTCCGGCATTCACGGATGGGCTTCCATCCGGGTTTACTCCCCCGCCTCCATAGATCGAAAGGAACGTAAGTCCGGCGCCGAGCGGCACGATGAGCGACCACTTTCCACGGGTGTGCTGATGCCGTGCCCTGGCGACAAACTCCGCCCCGGCGAGCAGGCCGAGCCCCGCGAATAGTGCGGTCGAAGACCCGATGCTGCGATGCGGCTGATACCAGTGCGCCCACACATTCAGGATGTTTCCTAGCGCGCCAGCCAGGATCGTGGCCAAAACGCCCGCGCCCACTCCGAAACGAGCGAACACGAAGGCGCATGCGAAGATTCCCAAGGAGAGGTTCGAAACCAGATGCTCGAGATCCCCGTGCAACGTCAGGGCAGTGATCGCCCGCCAGGCTTCCCCCGCCCGGATGCGGAGGTCATCCGCGACGCCTCGTTCGATCCAATCTGGGGGCAGCGCGCTTTGCACGGCGAAACAAAGAATCAGCGCGAGCAGCGTCATGATCACCGCGTAGATCGGCACGACAAACGGTTCCGCCTCCACAGACGCGGGGCGCGCGCGTTCTTCCGCATCATAATCCTTCAAGGCCGCGAGCGCGCGCTCCCGGTCCGCCGGTTCCACACACAGGACGTATTCCCGTCCCTGGCGCTTGATCCAATGCGGCCGCTCCATCGCCGCGATGACCAGCCCATATTCCCGCGCCGTCTGCAGGCGCGGAAAGCGCCCGACTTCTGCCAGGGGCATGTCTGGCGTTTGGTCGTGGAAAACTGCGTCGCTCACACGTTTGTTGGTTCCTTGCCCTGCCCAGGGATGAAAGGGCAAGACCAACATAGACCGTGAATGCGCTGCTCCAACAACTGACCGTGCCCGACTTGTGGCAGCGGGACGCTGTGCAGCATTTGCGCGCCGGGCGGGACGTGGTGGTCCATGCACCGACGGGCGCGGGGAAAACTTACATTTTCGAACTCTTCCATCCGGAACTGAGAGGACAGTCGGTCTTCACGGTTCCAACGCGGGCGCTCGCGAACGACAAACTCGGTGAATGGCGTTCCCGCGGTTGGAATGTGGGTATTGCCACCGGCGACCTCGCCTGGAACCTCGACGCGAAGGTCATCGTTGCGACGCTCGAAACACAACGCGCTCGTTTCCTGCGGCGGGAAGGTCCGCGCCTGCTGGTGATCGATGAATACCAGATGATCGGCGACGCGATGCGCGGTGTAAACTACGAGCTCGCGATCGCCTTGGCACCGCCTGGAACGCAGCTCCTGATGCTAAGCGGAAGCGTGGCGAATCCGCAGGACGTGGTGAACTGGTTGCGCCGCATCGGACGCGATGCCGTTCTCGTGTCGCATCCAATCCGCCCTGTCCCACTCACCGAGGTGGACCTCGAGGGGCTGCCGAACCGCGCGCCTTCGAGCACGCGGGGATATTGGCCCCGCATGATCGCCAATGCCCTGCATGCGGACCTCGGGCCGATCCTCATGTTCGCGCCGCGTCGGAAAGCCGCCGAAGAGTTTGCGCAAAACATCGCCAGCCAGATCCCCTGCCAGGATCCGCTCGTTCTTTCGCCCGAGCAGGAAATGCTCGCGGGACCGCAGTTCACAAAACTGCTGCGAGCCCGCGTGGCCTATCATCATTCTGGGCTCAGCTACGCCTTGCGCGCTGGATTGATCGAGCCACTGGCCAAAAACGGGCACCTGCGTGTGGTCGTCGCGACGATGGGGCTGGCCGCGGGGATCAATTTTTCGATGCGGTCAGTCGTGGTGACGGATACGCGCTACATGGCCGGTCATTTCGAGCACCAGGTGCAGCCGAATGAACTCGTGCAGATGTTTGGCCGCGCCGGACGGCGCGGACTTGATGAAGTCGGCCACGTGCTTTTCACCTCGCGGCCGCCACGACTACTCGATGCGCACCCGCGCCAGCTCAAGCGGGCCACGCAACTCGACTGGCCCACGCTCATCTCGGTCATGCACGCCGCGGAGCAGCGTGGCGAAGAGCCGTTCGACGCGGCGCTGGAACTGAATCGCCGCCTTTTCACTCCGCAGGAAATCCCG
>CBHXZU010000869.1:0-2301 GCA_966125105.1 uncultured Prosthecobacter sp. | reverse complement strand
GCTTTTCCTCCGCATTCACCGGAAATCACCCGATCGACTATTCCTCTAATTTGCCACGGGGTTTGGTTTGCTCGCCGTAGAGCGAGTGCTCCTCGCGGTTGTCAGCGCCAGCAACGAATACGCTCCCGCCGTCTACGTGGCTCGGCTCCTGGCTTACGGATGCATCATCGTGGCGATCATCGATAAGAATCGGCGCGCGTAGCCAACGCGTGCACACATCGCCTCGTCGCGGTAAACGCCTACTCCTCCACGATGCGCCGAAAGTGCCTCACTTCGAAATCCGGCGTTTTGCGCACCACTTCGTATTCCGAGGCAAACAAATGCTCGAAGGGCGGAAAGAACGCGTCGCCTTCCACCTCGCGGTAGACGAGCGAGAGATACAGATCCGTGCAGTTCCCAAGCAGGCGCTCGTAAACCTGCGAGCCGCCAATTACGAAGACATCGCGCTTTGGCTTGTATTTCTCCAGCGCTCGCAACCACCGCAGCGGGCTGCGCACCAGCCACACTTCGCGCTCGGCGATTCGCTCGAATCCGAGTTGAAACGCCTCCTTGCGCAACCTCGCCGCCCAGTGGCCGACGAGCACCTTGCCGCCAGCTTTGGCTCGAAACGATGGGTCGCGTGAAAGCAATCGCGGGGCGCGCGTGAAGACGACGTTGGACCGATTCGGCAATGGCTTGGGCAGGCTCGCAAACGTCTTCCGGCCCATCACCACGATGCCGCCCGTGGTGAGTTCCTTGAACCACTTGAAATCCTCCGGCAGATGCCAGGGTATCTCACCGCCGCGCCCGATGACGCGGTTCAGAGACATCGCCGCGACAGCTTTCAAGCGACCGGCGGGGGCGCAATTGGCGGAGGCGCCGGCGCTTCTTCCACGAGTTGCGTAAACTTCACCTGCGACAGATCCGCATAACGCTGCGCCATGGTGGCGTAGAGCGGCGTGCCATCGAGCGCCTTGTCCACATCGAACGAGAAGCGCATCAGCGACAGCAAGAAGTCTGCGGCAACGACGGTCACCACAAAAATATTACCGAGCAGTTGCCCGGCGAGCGAAGCGATCGTGTGCCACTCGAGGTTCAGTGTTTCCCAATACTGGCCCATCATCGCGAGGATGAAGGCGATTCCGACCATCGTCGAAATGCTCATCTTCAAGCGCAGAGGCGCAAGGTGCTCATTCATTTCTTCGGTCGAAGCCGGCTTTGAGAGACTCCGCAGGTTTTTCAAAACCAGGATCGGCGACACCAATAGGGCGACCAATCCGAAGAACAGCGGCCCCGAACCCGCCTGCGCCGCCAGTCCCATGATGACGAGGAGCAGAGTTGCATAGAGGGGCGTGATCACCGCGAGGACATAACCAGGCAAGGGAGATTCCGGCACGAGGGTGCGAAGCGTCATGCACGAGCGGACCAAGCCGGGGAATAATCCGAATACCCGCGGCACGAGCAGGAACATCGCATACATCGCGAAACCCAATCCGAGCGTCATCAGAATCGTCGTGCCCTGCGCGCCTGCCATGATTTGCGCGATCTCCGCATCGCTGGCCTGCACGACTTGAGTCGCATGCTCGGCGCCTTGCTGAGCGTAGAGAAACGTGAGCCATTCGCGGTTCGATCCGAGCTGGCGGATCGGCAGCAAGAAGAGCAGCAACGGTCCGAAGAAGCCCAGCACCCATCCCCACCGCGCCATGCGCCGGGACCGGCTAATCTGAGCCCATCGCACTGCCGCCAGGATGATCATCGCCGCCGCTCCGGCTTGCAGAGCGACCATGCCAAAGTTGATCACCCGCATGATGAAGGGGATGTGCTTGCCGAAGATCTGGGTGAACGTGCTGATCAGGTGAATGATCGCCGCGATGCCGAGCCCGATTCCGGCGAACCAAAGCATCGCGCGTCGCCACGCCGCGTAGTTCTGCGCCATCGGTGATCGCACCGGCAACGCCGCGTTTTCGAGCTGCTTGCGCTCTTCTGCCGACGCATGCCCCTTCGTGAAATTGCTAACGAGAATGCGCCCGGCAAACAGCCGCGCATGACTGGCAACTTCCCCGCTGTGCTCAGCGATAAAGTGACCAGCCTTGCCCATGATCTCGACGACCGCATTGCTGTCGTCCTCCGGCGGCTTAGCCCCGGCTTCGAGAAGTTCCGGCATCAATTGTCCAACGGTCGACCATTGGGACGCGCCAACTTCGCAAGCCGGAGTGGCCGCAGTGACTTTCCCGGCCTGGATGAGTTCGAACGTTTCCAGCTTCGTGATCGGCTGTGGAGGAGCCTCACCATGACGGACGTAATACTTCATTGGAGATTCTT
>CBHXZU010000868.1:0-2303 GCA_966125105.1 uncultured Prosthecobacter sp. | reverse complement strand
GCCGGATTCCTCCGGAGAAGCCGATTTTAGAGGCACTTTTAGTTCCGCGGTCGTATTCGGAGCCACGTAACGAAGTCCGCTTGCAGCGTCTTTCACCGCCCAAAACGCCGGCCTCATATACATGTGATCCTTGCCGTCCCCATGCAGGGCTACGGCATTCTGAAAATACACGGATCGGTCCGCGCGGTTCTGAATTTCGAAGGTCGCAACGACGTTTCCATTTTCTTGGCGCATGCCGGTGAAACGGATGCGGAGGGGCTGATTCATCGAATGCACCCAATAGCCCGCGCCGATGCAGAAGGCGGCGAATACCGCGAGGAGCCATCGTTTGCGCGGGAATTTCATGGCGTTACGACTTCGCTCCAAAAGGTCTTTTCCTCTCGAGGCGACAGGTGCTCCAGCAGCCAGTCGGGCGCGAAACGGACGATTGGGGACGGAGGTTTATATACGTTAAGCCCGATTCGGAATGGCTCATTGATCGAGGGCCGCTTTTTGGGATCCATTTGCACGTAGATCAGCTTGGCTTTCCCGGCTTCGATACCCGCGTCCATCTCTGTAAGCGTGCGGTGCGAAAAGCTATATAGCTCCATTTGCGGCTGCCATTGTCCCTGGCGTTGCACTTTTAGTTGAACCGACCTGCCATCGTAGTGGATGCGCCCCCACGCGCGATTGTTGATTGAGAAAATGGCGTATCGGCCTTGGTAATTCGTGTCGTATTGCGGAGGAGGGATAGGGCCGATGCCGACAAAGGTGATGGTGACTTCGTCCCGTTGCCACAGCACCCATGCCCCCGCGCCGAACAGGAGAAGAAGCAGGATTACCCACCGCTCTCGATACGTTTTCACAGCGCCACCACCTCGCTCCATACTGAAACCACGCGCGTCTGAAGAACCTTTGCAGGCACAAGCCATGGGGCCTTTTTTGCAAGCGTCCTGATCCACCGTGGTGGCTGACGGCGCTCGATGAAGCTGACGCGGAAGCGCGTGATTCGCGGATCCAGTCCATCAAAGGTCCCCAGGCTCGTCGACACATCCCAATCTGTGCCCGAGTTCACGTTAATGTGTTCCGAAGGGATCGGGTAATCCTTCCACCCGTCCGGCGATTGCGCTTGGTAAACGCCTGGCTGACAGAAAATGACTTCACCCGTGGCGTTGCCCAGTCGCCATACGGCCCACCGCTTCCCGAAATCGCCATCCTCAACGCGCAGGAATGTGACGGTCAGACCTTTGGGACCAAGTAACCATGCGCTGGCGCAAGCGAGGGCGACGATGCCCGCGACGACCAGGCTCCACCTCCACTTGGGCAGTCGGTTGCTTCGGCTCAGGTTCATGGCGTCACCTTTTCGCTCCAGAACAGTTCCCTCTTGTTCGTGAGATAGCCTTGGGGGACGCCTTTGAGAACCCAGTGGGCAGCCCAGCCTGGCAGTTTCTCCAGTGATTGCCTGCGGTTCGTGCCTTGGAGATTGCTCAATACGACGCCAATGCGGAAAGGGTCGCCTACGGAAGTTCCGTCCGCGCACAGCAGCGGCGCCGTGATTTCCATGGATTTCCCCGGATTCAGCCCCATCCAGCCGCCGGCAAGGTGCGCGCCGTGGGTCGATTTACCACCGGAGGAGAAGAGTTGGTAGAAAGGGAAATTGGGCTCATTCGGGACCAAAAGGGTTTCGCTGGACCGATTTTGCACTTCGAAGACGGCAACTCGCGCGCCCTTGCGGTCTTCAAAGTGCAGGAACTTGATCGATACATCCCACGGGCGCCATGGACGCCACCAGAGCAGAACACCACAAGCGACGATGAGGAACAGCAGGCCGTACCAAGCGAATCGACGCCATTTTCGCGGGCGTGAGGGTGTGGCCAGTGGCGTCATTGGGGCCGGGTTTGTGGGGTTTGGCTCGCGCAAAGTATTACTCCATTGCGATGAGGTTTCCGCAAGGTTCTCTTGGCTCACACGGTTGTAATCGAAGGACTTGGGACCGGGGTTTGGAGCGGTGCTGGCTTCCCTCCGGGAAGCAGACACGCGCGTGCTATTCCGGTGGTCGCGCTCGTTCCTCGTGCGACACACCGGCTACAAGCTTTGATCCCTCCGGGATCGAGAGTTGCGGGTCGGCCAACTTGATGACGCGGGCTGATGAATCGATTACGCGGGCTGGCTGACGGCCACTGCGGCGCTGGCCTACGGGACGGTTGGGACGGTCGGAATTGCGCCGTGTCGGTCTCGCCAGGTGGGCGTTTCCTGGTGCACGTGCTGGATGAGCGAACACTTGCCGCAAACTGGCCCCTGAATCCTTCACTAGCGCACGGCCG
>CBHXZU010000867.1:0-2303 GCA_966125105.1 uncultured Prosthecobacter sp. | reverse complement strand
GCGAGCGAGTCGAGCTTATCGGCGGGGATGAGCGGATTCGTGTCCCGTTTCATCCGGAACATGAGGGAGTTCGTTTCTTCGTCCCATCGCTCCTCGAGTCCGAGATTGCGTTGCAGGTAGGCGCTGAAGGCCGTCCCGAATTGCTCTGCGACCGCGTCCGCTGCGCTGAGGTCCCGCGTGAGCGCGGACTCCGGCGCGAGGCTATGCATTCCGTCGATTACGTCCTGTTCCTCGATGCTCGCGCGTTCTTTCGTCACTGCTTCGGCGAGCGCGGGAATCGCATCGAGCAACGCTTGTGGCCCGCCGGCAAAGGCGAGTTCGCGCAGGCGCGGCAACTCGGAGTCCACGAGATGTTGCAGATCGGAGATGCTCGCGGTGTAGAGACCAAAGCCGCTCGCAAGCACACAGCGCCACGTTTCATCCAGGGCGACGGTGTCATCTTCGCCACTGGTGAAGACCACGCATGGGATCGCGCCAATGCGGTCGATGCGGTCCAGGCGTCCGAGCCGTTGTTCCAGCCGCATCGGCGACCACGGCAAATCGTGGAAGAAGACGGCTTTGGCGAATTGCAGGTTGAAGCCCTCCTCGCCGGTCGCGTCGGTGATGAGGACGCGCGCGTGCGGATCGCCCGCGAAATCGGAGAACAAATCACCGACCTGCTCCTGCGCATTCGACGTGCTCGCGACCTTCACACCCGTGCTGGAAAACAGGGTGTGCAGCCGTTTGCCCAGATCCGTGCAGAGCCGCGCGGTGGGGCAGAAGACGACGTATTTTCCACTCGGGCCATCTTTGGCCGCCCGGCGGCGAAGAGACTCGGCGATCAAGTCGAGCCGCGCCTCGGCGATTTGCCACGCGGTTTTGTCGTCGATGAGCTTCTTCAGCAGCTTTTCTTCTTCCGGCGTGGCTTTGGTGGTTTTGACCACTTCGGCGACGATGGTGCTCAGCTTCTCCGGATTGGCGGCGATGCTCTCTGCCATGCGGACGTATTCGGCAGCCGCGATTTCACGAAGCTTCGATCCCGCCTCGATCCGCTCGCTTGCTTCCGCGCGCCAGTCTTCGAGCGCGGTCCAGAACTGCGCGTGCGGCTCTTCATCGAGCTCAACTTCCACACTTTCCTGCACGTCGCGCGCGAAGCGTTTTTGCGCGCCGGCGAGCCAGCGGCGCCTCGTGCGCAACATGCGCCGATGGATGCGATACGTTTCGCTGATGTGCAGATGCAGCTCGTGCTGGATGGCCTTGGCGTCGGCGCCCGCCTTGCCCAGTTCGCCGACCAAGTCCTTTACCCGCGCATCATTCGGAAGCAACGCAGCGAGCTTTCCCGCATGCAGCTTCACCAGCGCAGGCACAGTCGCGCTACGCAGCGCGAGAAATGCCCGGCCGAGCTCGACGCGTTTTGCCGTGCGCTCCTTGAACGCCTCGAGTTGATCGGCGCGATAGTTTTCCGGGTCGAGCAGCTCGAGCAGCGCAAGGAGATCGCTGTCATGGTGCAGCACTGGCGTCGCGGAGAGGAGCAGCAAGTGTTTCGCGGCGCGCGCCAGCTTGAGCGCGTTCTTCGTAATCGCAGATTCCGGAATGCCTTGCCGGGCGACAATGCGGTGACCTTCATCAATGACGAGCACGTCCCACTCCGTCTCGAGTAGCTCCTCTTCGTCGGAGAGCGCGGAGTGGGGAAAGACTCCGACATCGTCGAGGCCGAAGCGCATTTCGAGTTCCTCCTGCCACTGCCGCGTAAGCGCATCCGGCGCGACGACGGCCATATTGGCGCCGGGCGCGTCGAGGCGGATTTGACGGAGGATGATCCCGGCCTCGATCGTTTTGCCGAGGCCGACTTCATCCGCGAGAAGGTAGCGAATGGTCGGATCCCGCAGCACGCGATCGGCAACTTCCGCCTGGTGCTGGAGCACTTCGACTTTTGCGGAGAGCAACGCGGGCAGCCCATGGGCCAGCTGGTTTTGCTTCAGCAATTCGCGCAACAGGTCTGCGCGTTGCTGGAAGAAGAACGGCGTCTCCTGGGCGAGTTCGGCGAGCACTACGGCAGGATCGTCTCCCGGCAGGTACGAGCGCACTGCGAACTCGTCTTCCTTTAGCTCCGTGAGTGTCGGGGCGCCGGGGAAGTGGATGAGATAGGTGCGCAGGGCGGTGGAACCATCCTTTGTCGCCATGACGCGACCGTAGCGTGAGACGCCGTCCTGCTGATGGAAAACGCGGGTCTGGTTGGGCAAGGCGCCGCGCCCGAGTTGCTCGATCGGCACCTCGGTTTCCGTGGTGTTCACCACATCGCGGAAGAACCGCACTTTTACTTT
>CBHXZU010000866.1:0-2309 GCA_966125105.1 uncultured Prosthecobacter sp. | reverse complement strand
GTGCTTCGGGAAATCCTTGAAGTTCCCCACCCAGTGCGGGTTCACGCTCCAGTTCTGCTCGAAGTAGCCACCGAGCCAATCGAGGAACTCCGCCGCGCCTTTGCCCTTCGAACTGCGACCTTCCGGCGGCGTCTTTTGATCCGCCGGCCAGTTATCCTTCTCGTACGCGGGCTCCACCGCGTAGTGCAGGCACACGAAGCCGCAGCCGCGCTTCATTTCCTTCGCGAGCTGCTGCAAGCGGTCGCCCTGAACGGCAGGATGTCCGCCACCGCCATCTGAATAAATGACGATCGTGTCGGCCTTGCCGAGTTCTTCGGCACTCGGCCAATCGGCATTGAGCTTCACCGTGGGCGTAACGCGATCCGCCGCGCCCTGCTCGAGGCACTTGGCGAGCAATTGCACGCCCGCATTGTGTTCATGCTCGCCCGGTCCGTGCGACGGCTTGCCGGCGATAAACAGCACGTTCTTCTTGTCGGCGGCAAAACTCGCAGCCGTCAGCGCGAGCATTACGAGAGGAATGAGTTTCATGATGCGTTTGGAACAGGTGTGTGGCGCAGCGTCAATCCGGCCACGCGCAAACCACTTAGTGAGATCTTGCAGCAGTTTACAGCTTGCCTTGCTTCGGTGCCGCGGCATGGATGCGCCGGATGTCCCCATTAGTTCCCAATCGCGACGAATGGTTCGAAGATTCCCACGGCTTCCCTCGGCCAAACTGGACAGCGCTTGAAGAGTTCATCCTCACGGAAGTTGACGCGGAGAAGTTCGACGAAGCGTGGGATACCGCCACGGGGCATTGGCTTCGTCGCATCCAGGCGGCCCAGCCCGGTCGCTACTCCTTTGCCGCCTCAAAATATCTTCACCTGCTGTCTCCGCACACGGAGCGGGAATGCGCGCGCATGCTGCAACAGGCGGACCGCATCTACGGGCATATTGCCAATGTGCTGGGAACGCTTTCGACGCTGAGTTTCGGGAAGATTGTCGTGCTGCGGTTTCGCGAAGCCGAGGAATACTACCATTATATCTCGCACTTTCACGGAGAGGATCGCGAGAATCCGATGAGCGGCGGAATGTTCATCGCCCATGGCTACCCGCACATCGTCTGCCTGGCAGACGACTTCAATTTGTTCTGCACGACGTTTGCCCACGAGCTTTCACACCTCCTGGTCGCGCATCTTCCGTTGCCCGCCTGGGTCAATGAAGGCGTAGCTATGACTTTCGAAGCCGACATCGGCCGCTCGCACCTGCCTCAATCCGAAGAGACGGATAAACACCGCCGATATTGGAACGAAGACACCATCCAGGATTTCTGGTCCGGTGAATCGTTTGTAAACGCCGGTGAAGCCTTCGCGCTCGGATACGGCCTGGCTGCGGTGCTTTTTGATATCATCCGCAAAGAGCTGAAGCCGCCGCCGGACGCATTTCGCGCTTTCATTCAGCACGCGGATCGCGCCGACGGCGGAGCCTCGGCCGCGCAGCAGTATCTGCGGGCCGAGCTCTCCGAGATCGTGGAAGAGTTCCTTGGGCCGGGGGACTGGAATCCCCGGCCCGGACTTTAGGCGAACGTCTTTATTCGGTCTTCAACAGGAGATCCTTGAACTGCACGACCATCGCCGGACCGGCATGGATCTGCAGCGCGAGGATGCCCTCCTTCGCCGCGCCCGAGTGCTCGTCGGTCACATCGACCGTCTGCTTGCCATTGATGAAGTGCTGCAGGTGATTCCCCTTCGCGATGATCTTATAGTCGTTCCAATCCTCGCTCTTGATCGAAGACTGGATCTCATTCGAATCGCCGACGCTGCCGAGCACCTCCACCTTGTGCTTCTTGCCGTCCGCATCGGTGGCGATCTTCGTCTTTTGTCCGCGCTCCGCGAGGATGCCGCGTCCCTTTTCCTCATAGAGAATGCCGCTGTACTTCTTCCCGGCTTCGAAGTCCGCCTGGTAGCCCGAGACGATTGGGCCGTTTTCGCCCGGCTTTTGCAGGGTCGAGCGGTATTGCACGCCGCTGTTTCCGGCGACGATCCGGTATTTGAACGTGAGCTCAAAATCCGAGACCTTGCCGTCCTTCCACACGAGGAAAGTATTGTGCTTCAACTTCGTCTCGCCCTCGCTGCCCGTGGTGCCGGTGATGGCGCCGTCCTTCACGCTCCAGAGCTTGGGATTCCCATCCCAACCCGTAAGGTCTTTTCCATTGAAGAGCTGTTTTTCGCCCGCGACCGCGAGCGTTCCGAGGGCAAGGAGTGCAATGAGTGATTTCATGCTTGGGAAGTGTTGGTGTCGCTGGCTTTACCCGCGGAGGCAAGCCACCTTGG
>CBHXZU010000865.1:0-2318 GCA_966125105.1 uncultured Prosthecobacter sp. | reverse complement strand
CACAAGCGAGGACGCGGAAGTAACCGGAAACCAGAACGCAGTTCCGGACCGGTCCCCAGCCGCGCCGTCTATGGACGGGCCGCTAACACGCGTGCCGAGCGCACTCCGCTCTTTCGGCTACGTGCCGCGGGTTGCTGGTGTCTTCTGCGGCGGCGCGGGTGCCGTTGCGGGCGTCGATCCGGCCGCTGGCGCTGGGGCCGGCGCCGGCACGGCCCCTGCGGGTGCGGCGCCAGTTTGGGCGACCATCTGTGTGCCGCCGTAACGCTGGATGACAATGCCGCGCGCGATCGCTTCGGCGAGCGCTTCGCGAAATCCTCCGTTTGAGCATCGGCGTCCCTCAACGGGATTGGTGAGGAAACCGCATTCGACGAGCACTGCGGGGAAAGTCGCCTTCTTCAAAACGCGGAAGTTCGCCGTCTTGATTCCGCGCGAAGTCGTGCCGGGAATAGCCACGATTTGATTGAGGATATTCCGCGCGATGGCGGACGAGACGCTCGATTTGTAATACACCTCCGAACCACGCGGATACGATCTCGGCGAGTAGTTGAAATGCACGCTCACGAAGATGGCATTGCTCTGGCGATTGGAGATCCGCGCGCGTTGATCGAGTTGTATGAAGCGATCGTCGGAGCGCGTCATCACCGTCTCAAATCCCGCCGCGCGCAACTTCGGCTGCAATCGCATCGCCACATCGAGCGCGAGTTCCTTTTCCGCCGGCGCGTACCGGCTCTTCGCGCCACTGTCGTGACCGCCGTGACCGGCATCGATCACCACGCGGGTGAAAGTGCGGCTCGTGTTGCGAACCGACGACGCGCAAGCGCCCAGCCATAGGGCCAGGAAAAGGGTGACCAACCGAATCAGCACTCTCGCCATCATGCGCGATGCGGAATCGATGAAGCGCGCGCATTTGCCAACCGCAAAATGCCTCTCCCTTGCCACATGGAGAAACAGCGCCTAACTCACGGACATGCCTGCGCGCTGCCTTTGCTGGCCCTTTGCCCTCCTCCTTGCCGCCGTGCCGATGCCGGCCGACGATTCTCAAAAACCCACACCCACGCCCACGCCCGTGAAAACCGCGCCGAAGTTCACGAATCGCCTCGCGAAGGAGAAGTCCCCTTACCTGCTGCAGCATCAGCACAACCCGGTCGATTGGCACGCGTGGGGGCCGGAGGCGTTCGAAAAGGCAAAGCGCGAGAACAAGCCGATCTTCCTCAGCATCGGATACTCCACATGTCACTGGTGCCACGTGATGGAGCGCGAATCATTCGAAGACGAAGCGATCGGGAAGCTGATCAACGACAACTTCGTCGCGATCAAGGTCGACCGTGAGGAGCGTCCGGACGTCGATAAGGTCTACATGACTTTCGTGCAGGCGACGACGGGCGGCGGAGGGTGGCCGATGAACGTGTGGCTCACGCCCGACCTGAAGCCATTTGTCGGCGGCACTTATTTTCCACCGGAGGAGCGCGGAGGACGTCCGAGCTTCACGACGGTGCTCAACCGGATCGCCGATGGGTGGAAAAACGACCGCGAGGGCATCGTGAAGCATGGCGAGGAAGTCGCGAAGCAGCTCGCGGAGTATGCTGCGAGCACCCCCTCCGCCACGGAGATCACCGCCAAAGCGGCGCTTTACGGCGGTCTGAATCAACTGGTGAAACGCTTCGACGAAGAAGAGGGCGGCTTCGGTGACGCGCCGAAGTTTCCGCAGCCTTCGATTATCAATTTCCTGCTCCGCATGGCGGTGAGGAAGGGCCTTGGAGCGACACCGGAGAGCGAGGAGCGCGACCGGCAACTCGCGAAAAAGATGGCGCTCTTCACGCTCGAGAAAATGGCGAATGGCGGGATGCACGATCATCTCGGGGGCGGCTTCCACCGCTACTCCGTGGATAAATACTGGCACGTCCCGCACTACGAAAAGATGCTCTACGATCAAGGCCAGCTCGCGCGGGCCTTCGTGGATGCTTACCAACTCACGAAGGACGAGCGCTGGAAAAAAGTAGGTCGCGATGTGCTGGATTACGTCCTCCGCGACATGACGGACAAGGACGGTGGATTCTACTCCGCGGAAGATGCCGACAGTTTGGCCGCGGCGGACGCGCATGAAAAATCCGAAGGAGCTTTCTACATATGGACGAAGGCCGAGCTGGACGCGGCGCTCGGCGAAGATGCGGCAATCTTCAACCGCTTCTACGGCGTGGAATCGGAGGGCAATTCGCCGAAGGGCAGCGATCCGCTTGGAGAATTGAAAGGGAAGAACACGCTGATTCAGCGGCTCACCCTGGCCAGTGCGGCAAAGCTGTTCTCGAAGGAGGAAACGG
>CBHXZU010000864.1:0-2352 GCA_966125105.1 uncultured Prosthecobacter sp. | reverse complement strand
GCGGCTCACGCAGCAGATGAACTTCCTCAGCCGCGAGTGGGACGGGCATTCCGGAGAGACCGCGCGCCTTTCGGATATCATCGCGAACGCCTACGCGGACGCGAATCACTTCTACCCCGGCAAGCAGGCGCCCGGCTTGATCTACGATGCTTCAGCGATGCCGTGGAAAGTGACCGGCGACACGAAGGCGTTGCGCCACGCGTTTTCGGAACTCTTCCTGAACGCGCTGCAGGCAAATCCGAATAATCCGACGATCACCGTGCGCGCCATGGAGGTTGACGATGCGGGACAGCCCTGCGTGAACGTCGAGGTGCAGGATACCGGCCCGGGATTCTCGCAAGACGTGGCGGAACGCATCGGCGAGCCGTTTCAAAGCACGCGCTCTGTCGGCTTGGGGCTCGGGCTCACCGTCACGCGCAAGATCATCGAGAACCACAGCGGTCGCATCGAGATCCCGCGCACCGACAAGGCGCCCGGGATTATTCGGATCAGCCTGCCGCTTGGTGATGGCTTGAGCAACTGAGCTCGATCAACTCGGGTAATTAGTCGAGATCACGTGAGCGCTGTTGGACCGAGGCACATCCTGGTCGCGGACTTCGCCGGCGGGTGCACACGCCTCACGCAAACTCGCCGCTTGCGGCACTCCCGCGGCCAAGGCTGCGGCGTCTGCTTCCAATCCTCCGCAAGCCTGCAGAAGTTCGGCCAATTGCCTTTCGATGCTTTTGAGATCGTCGACCTTCACGCGATTATCGCAGGGCTCAGCGCTGCGATGCACCGCGCCAGCACGTAATACGATTCATGCAGTCCGATTGGGCGGTATCTCACGCGACTCGCGAAACGCCGGTCGTCCTGATACCAGGAAGCGGTTCCGGCTGAGTATTCGTCAGGCAAGAACAAGAACCAAGAGAACGTGAAAATTGCAGACCGGAAAAGCCAGTCAACTTGAGCGCAGCGGGCGAGGAACGAGTCGCGTACTCGAAGGCCCCCGAGCCACCCGCTGAAGATGTGTCGCCGGGAGCATCCGAGGAAAGACCGGCTCCATGCAGTTTAAGTGAGGCCGTCTGGGTAACCCTGCGCGATGCGCTGCAGTAAACTTAAAGCCGAAGCATGCCGTGCTTATCCTCCTCGACTTCCGGCGTGGTGCGAGTGACGTAGGCTTTCGCGGCCTGGAACAGGTACTTCACTTTCTTCCACCCGTGATTGTCCCAATACTCCGCGTCTTCCGGCTCAACCGCGATCAGGACCAGCTTCGGGTCGTCTTTCCCATCGAGGAACCACACCTTGAATGCCTCCTGCCAGACTTCATCGACCTTGGCGCGGTCGTGCACAAGAGTGGCGTGTCCATTGATCGACAAATAGATCGAGCGATCCTTTTGCAGCGTCAGATGCACGCGCGTGTCTTCGATGATCTCGTGCACCTTCGCAGTGTCTTCGGCGCTGAGGAACCAGATCTTTCCGCTGCTCTCGACTTGAGCAATGGCCATCGGTCGGGCGCGCAGCCGGCCCTCCGCTTCGTGCGTGACGAGCATGGCGGTGGAAAACTCTTTCACCAACTCAACTAGCTTCGAGTGATCGTCTTTGCTCATGGCTGTTATAATGGTTCGCCGCTGCCACGGACATGGCTGTATGCGCGCGGTCGGACCCGGAAATAGCCGCTACCCCCCTTACTTTCGGACTCTCAAATCCAACCGTTCGAGCAGGTGAAAGCGCTCGATGCCGAACTCCACCATCACCCGGCGCGCGTCCTCCCAATCCCAAGTGCCCGCAGATCGGCGGATTGCCGCAATCATGAGATTCTTCGCCGTATGCTCGCTGGAAATAAACTCGAACACTTTCGTCTCGTAACCCGCGGCTTCGAGCACCATTGCGCGCAATCCGTCGGTGAGCAATTCCGCCTGCCGTTCCGCCAGGATGCCGTGGCGCAGCACGTCGCGCAGGATGGGCGGAGGCGTGAGTTGGCGGCGGATTTCTTTATGGCAGCAGGGCGACAGCACCATGAGCTTCGCACCCGCCTGGATCCCGGCGGCCAGCGCATCGTCCGTCGCGGTGTCACAGGCGTGCAGCGCGATGAGCAGGTCGATCTCCGCAGGCAGCGCAAAATCCGCGATCGATCCACGAGCAAACGAAAGCCCCTCGATGCCGAGCGCAGCCACGATTTGACTCGTCTGCTGCACGAGATCTTCCCTCAATTCGACACCCGTGATGTTCGCCGGCATTTCCTTCCGCCGAAAGTATTCGCGCGTGGCGAACGTGAGATATCCCTTCCCCGCGCCCATGTCGAAACCCGTCACTGCAGACGCGTTCTTCAGCGCGGAATCTTCGACGAGATGACCGAGGATCTCCACGAAGCGC
>CBHXZU010000863.1:0-2352 GCA_966125105.1 uncultured Prosthecobacter sp. | reverse complement strand
CCGCGAACCTCGTCTACTTCGTGGACATGGAGGGCGCGATCTACGAGGTGAACGTGCACACGCTCGACGTGAAGAAGCTCTTCACCAAGCCTGTGCCCGGATGGCACGGCAAGGGCGGCTACACCTCGCAGGGGCGGCTCGTAATTTCGAACAATGGCGAGGCGCAGGTCGGGGGAACAAAGCAGGAGTTCCAGGCGAAGCTTCCGCCGAAGTCGGACGAAGACGCCGGAGTGCTCGCCGAGTGGGATGGGAAGGAATGGCGCATCATCGAGCGGAAGCAGTTCCTCGACGTGACCGGTCCCGGCGGAATCAACGGCGCGCCGGATGATAAATCGCCGCTGTGGGCCTTCGGCTGGGACAAGCGCAGCATCATTTTGAAGCTCCTCGACGGGGGCGAGTGGAGCACCTTCCGCATGCCGAAGGGAACCTACACCATGGACCCGAAGCACGGCTGGTACACGGAGTGGCCGCGCATCCGCGATCTCGCGAATGGCAAGTTCATGATGGTCGCGCACGGGCAAATGTTTGAGTTCCCCGGGACCTTCTCGAAGGCCAACACTGCGGGGATTCGGCCGATCTGCACCCACCTGCGCTATGTGCCGGATCTGACGAGTTGGGGCGACAAGCTGGTGATCGCGGCGGACGACACGAGCATCATCGAAAACCCGCTCGCGGGGCAGTCGCAGTCAAACCTGTGGTTTGGCACCGCCGAGGCGTTGAAGAACTGGGGGCCGACGGCGGGTTGGGGAGGTGTGTGGATCGGCGATTCAGTAAAGGCGGGCGCGCCGAGTGATCCGTATCTCTTCGCTGGCTACGAGCAGCGGGTGCTGCACGTGTCGCATCAATCCGAGGAGGCGGTGAAGGTCACTGTGGAGTCTGGAGCGAATGGTCAGTGGAAAGCGCTGGAGACGATCGAGGTGCCCGCGAAGAGCTACCGCGCGCGCGTTTTCCCCGCGTCCGCGCAAGGGGAGTGGGTGCGGCTCACGACCGATCGCGATTGCAAGATGAGCGCGTATTTCCATTACGCGAATCCGAACAGGCATGCTGCGGTCACCGGTTCGCCGAAGCTCGATCCGGCGAATGCCTCGCTGATTCGTCCGGCGAAGGAAAATCGCAATCTGCAGGTGCGGACGGCAGCGGGTGGCTATTACGAAGTGGACGAAAAGCTCGTGGCCACGGCCGGTGAGCCGCCGGCCGAAGCGGTGAGCATCCTGCCCATCTTAGAAATCAAAGCCGACCCTCCGACGGGTGCGGCCGCGGGAGTGATCGCGGATCGCAATGGACGGACGTGGCCTATGCCGAAAACGGATGCCGCCTCAGTGGATGCCGCCTCAGTGATCATCACGGACCGCAAGGGGAAGAAGTGGCGGCTGCCGAAAACGGATGTCGCCTACGACGCGCCGGCGACGCCAATCCGTGGAGTGCGCGAAATCCAGAGCGAGCGTTTCATGGGGAACTTCCATGGGATCTTCTACGAGATCCCGCGCGCGGCTGACGACAAGCACGCGCCGGATTTCCAGCGCATGCGTCCGGTTACCGCGCATCGGCAGGCCATCACGGATTATTGCACGTGGCGCGGCATGCTCGTGCTCGCGGGCGGCGCCTCGCTGCCAAACGTCGGGAGGGTGCTGGCATCCCCCGATGGCAAATCCAGCCTATGGTTTGGCGCGGTGGATGACCTTTGGCGCTTTGGCAAACCGACAGGCTTGGGCGGACCTCTGAAAGACTCGCAGGTGAAAGCCGGCCAGCCGAGCGATCCCTACCTTATGACGAACTTCGACAAGAAGAGTCTCTCTCTATCCCAAAAGGGAGCGGGCGCGGCGGATTTCTCCGTCGAGGTCGACTTCCTCGGCACGGGCGTCTGGCGCGAATACACGAAAGTAAGCGCCAAAGCCGGCGAGACGGCGAAGTTCGACTTTCCCGCGGGTTTCAATGCCCATTGGGTGCGAGTGACCGCGTCGGAGAATTGCACCGCGACGGCAGAGTTTCGCTACGAGTAGAGCGATTGCCGCATTTGTTTTCAGGGTCGCGCAAAACTTTTGAGACAGGATTAACAAGGTTTGTTGGATTATCCGGAAAGGGGTTTTGGCAGATGCTATTGGTCGCCAACTTCTTGATTCTGTCGTTTCTCTTCCAGAACTAAGAGACTGTCCAAAAAAGGGCGCGGGCCAGTTGTTTGGCGGCACGAAAGTCGGGCGGATTGAAAGCTCCTTCGCCAAGGACGCGGCAAGCACGCCTGCGCCGTAGCACGGTTCGCCAGAGCGGTTGATGCGTGCCGTTCAAGGATGAACTCGGCTTAGAGCGTCCGCCAAAAGAAGTTTCCGGTTAAGGAGTCGCGCGTGAATGGCTCGG
>CBHXZU010000862.1:0-2360 GCA_966125105.1 uncultured Prosthecobacter sp. | reverse complement strand
CCCTAATCTCAGAGGAGACTTCAATCGGCGTCGAGGAGATCGTGGCTGGGGGCGGGATGAGCGGAGGGCGCTCCACGGCAGCCGGCGGAGTGGCCGGGATGGAAACCACGGGCGCAGGATCGATCTTTTTTCCACCCACGACGGCCTGCAACGCTTCGCGCACTTTCACGGCGCCGTCGATGTCTCCTGCGCGGGTGAGTCGCGACTGCAGCGCTTGCAGGGCCGTGATGTAAGTGCGGTCTTCGGCGGCGATCGCCGCGCGTTCCTGCGCCGAGGATTTCGCCAATCCCTGGTCGTAGCGCGCGCGGCTGGCGCGAAGGGATTCGGGAAGGGAGCGCATTTCCTCCGCAGTGAGCGTCCGGTCGAGGCGTTCGCGCTCTTTGCGAATCGCCAGCACGCCATCCAGGTCGCCTTTTGCCTGGAGGAGCGACTGCTGACGCTCGAGATCGGCATTGTAGCTCTTTTGCAGAGCAAACATGCGGTCCTTGTGTTGCGCCTCCGCGGTCGCGATGGCTTTCGCTCGCGCGTTCGTGGCGTTTTGGAGGTCGGCTGGGAGTTGGGCTTGGGCGGAAAATGTTCCGGCTACGCAAGCGAGCACTAGAGGAGCAAGAATAGTCTCACGGTTTCGCTGATAGCCGATTCGCTCGCGGGGGCAATGCCCGGATCGCGCGGCGTATTTTCCCGCCGGCATATTGCGCGCTCACCCCATGAGGGCAGGGCCCATGGCGTCCATCTTTCAACCGCGGCATTGCCATTCGCATGGAAGCAGCGCATTGCATGAGCCCCGATGCGCAAGACGAAGATTATCGCCACGCTCGGGCCGGCGACGGAAACGCCCGAGATGCTCCGCGCGCTCATCGAGGCAGGGGTGGATTGTTTCAGATTAAACATGAGCCACGCGCCTCACGCGTGGGTGAAAACGTTGGTGCCACGGATTCGCGCGGTGTCGAAGGACGCCGCAAAAGTCGTGGGCATCTTGATGGACACGCAGGGTCCCGCCATTCGCACCGGTGAACTGCCCACGAAGCTCGATCTCAAGCCCGGCGACATTTTCGAGTTCACCGTCCGCGGGGAGAAGAGCGAGGAGCAGTACAGCGTGGATGTGAACTACGATGGCCTGGTCGAGGACATTCACGTCGGCGACACCGTGCTGGTGGATAATGGAGTCATCCACATGCGTGTCCTCGCAAAGATGGGCAACAAGCTGCGCTGCGAAGTGCTGACCGAGGGCACAATGGGCTCGCGGCGGCACATCAATCTGCCGGGAGTGAAGGTCAATTTGCCGCCGCTGACGGAGAAGGACATGGCGGACGTGGCCCTCGGCGCGGAACTCGGCGTCGATTTCGTCGCGCTCAGCTTTTGCCGTGAACCGGCCGACGTGACGCTGCTGCGCAAAGTGCTCGGCGACCTCGGGAGCACGGCGAGGATCGTCGCGAAGATCGAAGACCAGCTCGCGGTGAAGAACATCAATGGGATCATCGCGACGGCCGACATCATCATGGTCGCGCGCGGCGACCTCGGCATCGAGTGCCCGATGGAGGAGTTGCCGATCATCCAGCGGCGGATCGTGAAAACCTGTCTCGAGCAAGGCCGGCCGGTGATCGTGGCCACCCACATGCTCGAGAGCATGATCACGAATCCGGTGCCCACGCGCGCCGAGGTGACGGACGTCGCCAACGCCGTCTTCGAGCAGGCCGATGCCATCATGCTTAGCGGCGAGACCAGCACGGGCAAATACCCGGTGCGCTGTGTGCAAGCCTTCGTGAAAATCGCGGAGCGCATCGAGCGCAGTGGTGGACTCGGTTTTGCCGAAGCCGCCGAGATGGACAATGACCGCGAGAAAACCGTGCGCAGCGCGTCCGTCCTCGCCAACAGCCTGCCCGATTCGAGCATCGTAATCTTCACCCGGCGCGGAACGATGGCTAACTACATCGCCGGGCAACGGCCGAAACGCGCGCAAATCTTCGCCTTTTCGCCATCGTGGGAACTGTGCCGCAAGCTCTCGCTGCACCGCGCGGTGACGCCGATCTATCTACCGTTCGAAACGACACCCGAGCGAACGATTGCCGCCGCAGAAAACCATCTCGTCGAAAACCGCCTCGTCCGTAGTGGCGATCCGCTCGTCATCGTCAGCGACATCTTCGCCGGGGAAGACCGGTTCGACAGCATTCAGCTCCGAAGAGTCCCGTGATACCCGGGGGAGATCTGCGCGAAGTGGCACGCGGCAATGACCATCGCGAGTCTAACGCGTTTTGCGCCTGCGCTTGGGTAACCCTTCAAAATACCACGCGAAGCGCCAACCCGCCGTAGCGCGAGCTTCCAAGCAACTGTGTTTTTTTAGGTGGCTCGCATTGCCGCTC
>CBHXZU010000861.1:0-2367 GCA_966125105.1 uncultured Prosthecobacter sp. | reverse complement strand
CCGCAGCCAGCGCGCACCGCGACCGCGCGGCCGGGCAGTCTTCGCTCTTCGGGGACATGGTGACCGTGACCAAGCCGGCCGCTAACCGACGCAATGCGCCGATCGTTCCGCCGTGGCCGCTCTCGGAGAAGCTTGCTTACGAAAAGGAACTCCTCGGCTTCTACGTCACCGGGCATCCGCTCGATGAATACCGCGGCGAACTCGAGAAGGCGAAATACGTCCCGATCGCGCGTCTCAGCGAGCAGGAGAACAAGAGCACCGTCACCATTGCGGGTCAGCTCGCCGTGGTGGAGAAGAAGTTCACCAAGAAGGACGGCAAACCATTTGCCGTCGTCGTGCTCGAAGATCTCACCGATCAGCTCGAGGTCATGGTGTGGAATGAGGCCTACACGAAGTCGCAGAAGTTTCTCGAAGCGGGCAAGGTCGTCGCGCTCACCGGCCGGCTCGATCTGCGCGAGGAGGGACCGCGTGTGACCGCCGACAAGGTGGAGCCGCTCACCAAGGCCGCGCCCAAGGAGAGGCCGCTCATCCTCAAGCTGAGCCGCGACAAGGACGCAGCGAAAGACATCGAGCGCATCCGTGAATTGATTCACCAGCACCCAGGCCGCCGGCGCATCGAGTTCCGCATCGAGGCGAAAGACGGCACGCCGTTGAAGCTGATCCCGAGCGAGGAATTCGCGGTTGAGTCAGGCACGGAAGTGCAGGCGCAGTTTGCGAAGTGGCTGGCCTCGTGACGGAAGTCGGAGATCGGAGGTCAGTTCAGGTCGCGATTGGAATGATCGCCAAAAGAGGTTTCCGGTTGCGGCGCTGTTGTTTCGCCACCTTCGGGGCTCTCGCTGCCTGGCCGGTCCGCCCAGGGCGTCGCTCATACTTCGCTTTGCCCTGGGCTGGCATGTTGTTGGGCCTTTGGCCCGCCGCGGCAGGAAATCGTTTTGGCAACTGTTCCATGGCTGGGGTTCACGCCTGGATCGCGGTCAGCGAACTGATCTTTGCCGTATTTGCGTTACGCGTGTAGAAAGCGTGTAGTTCCAATGCTGCTCCGAGCCGCTTCATTCGCTTTGTTACTCGGCGTGTCCGCGCTGGCGGATGTGAAGATCGAGGACGTTCCGGATCAGCGCGATTTCAAGTTTCGCTATAAAGAAGCGACGGACTTCAGCGGACTCACGTGGGTGAAGGGCAGCGGCTATTACACGGTTTCAAACAGGGTGAAGGCGCTCTTCGGCATGCGCATCGAGCTTGATTCGAATGGAAAGATCCAATCCGCGGTGATCGGTGGAAAGTTGGCGGTGAAAACGGCGCTCGATGACTTCGAAGGCATCGCCTACTGGCCCGAGCGGCAGCGCCTATACGTGAGCACCGAGAAGCCGCCGGGCATCGTCGGCTTCGATATGCAGGGCGACGCGACGTTCGCCGTGAACGTGCCGAAGATCTTCGCAAAGGCGCGCCGGAACAAAGGTCTCGAAGCATTGGCCCGCGGGCCCGGCGCATTCTGGACGGGAAACGAAGACGCGTTGACGGTGGATGGAAACGCGAGTTCGGCGGGTTCTGGGGCCTTCGTGCGCTTGCAGAAGTTCAACGACAAGGCTGAGCCAATCGCCCAATTCGCCTACCGCACTGATACCTCATTGGTGCGCGCGCAAGATAGTGGCACAGGCTTGGTGGATCTCGCGGTATTGCCGGATGGAA
This sequence comes from uncultured Prosthecobacter sp., assembly GCA_966125105.1. Taxonomy (GTDB): domain Bacteria; phylum Verrucomicrobiota; class Verrucomicrobiia; order Chthoniobacterales; family Chthoniobacteraceae; genus SXWH01. Next base: position 681 of record CBHXZU010000861.1, on the reverse strand, counting down.
CCGTTCTCGCGTTGGAACGTGTCGTGGGGCTGGGGCTCGTGGCCAAGATCTTCTCAATCGATTTCGAAGGCGCAACCGACACGTCGAAACTGACGTCGCTCGAAAGCGCGGAGTTCACGCCGGTGAAGAAGAAGCTGCTCTACGAGCGCCACACCGGCGGGAAAAACTTCGAAGGCATTGCACTTGGTCCAGATCTCGAAGACGGCTGGCGCAGCGTGATCCTCATCGAGGACAGCGGAGGAGGAAGCGAGCATACGCTGATTCCGCTGCGGTTGAAGGTAGGGGCGGAGCAGTAAAGCCTGCCGCTGCTGAAAAATTGCGCCGGTCCGCCGAAACTGTTTTCGATTCCACAGTGGATATGACCCCCGAAACAGATCGCCCCCCGGGACCGCCAGGCGCTGCCCGGGGCGCCGTCCTGGCCCCGACCGGGCCAGCGAGTGCGGGTTGAGCGTCGGCACACCTGGTCAGAACTAATGGAACAGCAACGGCGCAAATTGCTGGAACTCCATGCATCGAGCCCCGCCCTCAGCCTCCTCCCGAGAAAAAAGCACGTCCCGGAACTGAACGGGTCCATTTGACTACGGTGAAGGTCTCTTGTTCCGGTCGTGCTCGAGAGAACTCAGCGAACTGGAGACACGCAGCAGGTTGCTTGAATGAGGCGCTCATTGCGCCTGCCTCTCC
>CBHXZU010000860.1:0-2368 GCA_966125105.1 uncultured Prosthecobacter sp. | reverse complement strand
CGTCATTGTCCCAAGGAGGGGAGCCTTTCCAGGCGCCCTGCCGCGTAAGCGGCCCATTGGATTTGCCACTTCGGCATTCGGCGGAACGCACCACAGCCGCGCAAGGCAAGTTCCGCCGTAGTCATCAGAAGAATCGATTTTGCTTCGGCCACCCAGTCGGATCGCGTCGCGTGGAACATTGCTCGCGTGGAACTCGCGGATGGGAGTGCAATGGTGTCGGCAGAAAGTGCAATGTGGTCGGACGGACGTGCAATTGCATCGGCAGGCTGTGCAATGCTGTCGGATGGGAGTGCAATTGAGACGGAGGAAAGTGCAATTGAGACGGGAGGGACTGCAACGGCGCCGGATGGAGGTGCAATGGTCTCGGCAGGAAGTGCAATGCTGCCGGATGGAGGTGCAATGGTGTCGGAAGCCAGTGCAATGCCGACGGCGGAAACGACAACGCCCATGGCCCGACCGGTGCCAGTGGCGAGTTGCTCTGCGCCCGATCCGGTGTCGCCATCGAAGGAAACGCGGGCACCGTTTACCGTCCCGCCCTTGCCTCGACGAAGAACGGGTGATTGTCGCGAGGTAAGGCGAGCTTCTTCCGCGCGGGGCTTTTATCGCGAGTGCGCCAGGAAAGTCCGCCACCCGCCGAACCGCGTAATCTCCTCGGATCCCTCAAGCGCGCTCGGTTCGCACACGAAGCTTTTCACCGTCGAGCCATCAGCCAGCGTCGCTGTTCCGATCGCCATCGGCGGCGGCACATCCGCGACGAACGTCCCAAATGCCTCCGGGCTCAACGCCCACACTTCCACTTCGATTCCGTCACCCGTTGCTTCCGCCGCCCGCACGAGCCCCGGCTTCGGCGGCGTCGTATTCGCCAGCGCAAACAGCCGATAATTCTGCGCCGTCCGCGTCGTTCGCACGAGTCGCGCTCCGCGTTGTGCCAATTGCCAGTTCAATGGCTGACCCGCGAGATGCGCGCCAACGACCGCGAGGTGGATCTCACCGCCAGCGACCTTCGGAAGCGCTGGTTGGCTGACCAGCGACACGCCCGTTTTTCCGATCGTGTCCGCCAATTGACGATGCAGTTGATCCGCGATCGCTAACAGCCGTGAATCACTGAACGCCTGGCTCATGAACGTGACGCCAAACGGTAATCCGTTCGCCCGAAATCCTGCAGGCACCGCGACGGCTGCAAGATCAAGCAGGTTCACGAAGTTCGTGTAGTAGCCAAGATTCGTATTCAGCTTCACCGGTTCCGCCTGCACCTGAGCGATCGTGTAAGTCGTGGCGGTCGTCGGAAGCAGCAGCGCGTCCATTTTTTCCCACTCACGCTCCGCAAGTCGCCGCAGCGCTTCCAACCGATACGCGCCGTCAAACGCACCCACCGCTGAGTAGCGATCGGCTCCCGCAATAATCCCACGAACGGTCGGGTCCATGTCCGCGCCGTGTCTTTCGAGAAACTCTCCCACCGCCCACCGCCGCTCCGCTACCCAGGGGCCCGAGTAGAGAAGCTGCGCCGCATCGCGAAACGGCGAAAAGTCGAACTCCACGCGTTCCACTTCGAGCGCCTCGAGTTCCGCCACCGCTCGCTCAAAAAGCGACCGTGCCTCCGCATCGCCGAAGAACTCCAGCGAACTAATCGCCGGCACTCCAACTCGCGGGCGAGCCCGCCACGCCCGGGTGCTTCCGCTTCTCGAAAACGGATCCTCCTGATCCACGCCCGACGCAACGCGCATGACGGCATCCGCATCACCGCACGAAGCCGCAAACACCGACGGACAATCCAACGACCGGCACGCCGGAAACACCCCGCGAGTGCTGAAGAATCCGCGCGTCGGCTTGAGCCCCACGATGTGATTGAACCCCGCCGGCACCCGCCCCGAACCCGCCGTGTCCGTCCCCAGGGAAAACGCCACCATCCCCGCTGCCACCGCCACCGCCGATCCCGAGCTCGATCCGCCCGACACGTATTCCTTGTTGAAGACCGAGGAGCAGGCGCCATACGGCGTGCGCGTCCCGACGAGCCCCGTCGCAAACTGATCGAGATTCGTCTTCCCAATCGGGATCGCGCCGGCCGCAATCAACTCCTCAACGATCGTCGCCGACCGTTCCGGCATCCGCGAAAACTCCGGACACGCGCACGTCGTCGGCACCCCCGCGAGATCGATGTTGTCCTTGATCGCAAACGGCACTCCATAGAGCGGCAGCGCATCCATGCGCGCCGGATCGAGCCGATCCACGTAAGCAAGAACCTGCGCCTCCGACAGCAGGGTAATCCACACATGCGGATGCTCCGGATCTCGTGCCCGCCGCAGCGCCTCCAGCGCCACCTCTCGCGGCGTCGCCTCCCCCTTTGAGTAAGCTTCCCTCAGACTCGCGA
>CBHXZU010000859.1:0-2375 GCA_966125105.1 uncultured Prosthecobacter sp. | reverse complement strand
TAAGGAAAACAGCGGGTCAAAAAGTCTGTCATCCTGACCGAGTGTAACGAGGAGAGCCGGAGCGCAGCGGAGACCGCCGAAGGCAACGACCCCGAGCCACTCGCGAGGATCTCGTTAATTTGAGAATTCCCGCTCCGAATTCAGAACGGGCAACTTCTGGGTAAGATGCCGATCGTGAATGGCTCGGGGTCGTTGACCGATGCTTTGCATTTGAGATTGGTCGGTCCATCTCCGCTTCGCTTCGATTCACTTCGGGCTCGTTCCTCGCCGCTCCGTTCAGGATGACCTCACTTTTTTACGCCGCTCCGTTAACTTAATGGCAGTGAGGCGCCGCCCTGGCTTGGGCGAACCATGCTCTTTTCCGGTCGGACGTTGCGAAGCGCAACAGGCTGAAACCAATCGCGGTTTTCAGATTGGATGCCTGGCGTTCACCGAGGTCCACCGTTCCAGCGCGAAACCATTTTGGCCATGTCAGCGCCTGGCGGTCACGGCTGGGGCGTCCCCGGAGGAATGACGCGCTCATAGTCTTTACCCACAAGCCATGAACTCCTTCGCTCCGCATTTTTTGCGCTGTTTGCCGGTTTTTAGTTGCGCGACGCGGATAGAAACTTAGATTCCGCGCCCTCGCGACGCCAGTGTAGCTCAGTGGTAGAGCATCCGCTTCGTAAGCGGACGGTCGTCGGTTCAATCCCGACCACTGGCTCGCAGTTTACCAGGCAAAGTCGCCTTGGTTGCCCCGAATTCTTTCCCAAGACGCTTCGTCCCTCCGCATGATCTCATCCGACCGCAGGGCGGGCATTTTCTCAAACCATCGGGTTTTCGGCGCCCGGCAGAGGCACAGCGCTTGCGACGCTTGCAGCGTTCGAATTAGTGAAAGTCATGCCGCAACCTCAAGCGACGCCCGATAACGTGGGCGCCCTGGTCCCAGCCTTTCAAGAGGGGCGGTATATCCATGCCGTGGCGACTCGAGCGAAGGCGGTGCTCCCCACGGTTCTCGTGGTGGACGATGGTTCGACGGACGCGACCTCCGATGAAGCCCGCAAGGCAGGTGTGTCTGTGACGCGGCACGAGCGGAACCAGGGCAAGGGCGCTGCGATCAAGACGGGGATGCGCGAACTGCTGAAGAACCGCGCCATGGAGTTCATGCTCGTGCTCGATGGCGACGGACAGCATTTGCCCGAAGAGATTCCGCACTTCCTCGGCGCAGCAAATGCCACCGGCGCCGGACTGGTGGTCGGCAGCCGGATGGGCGATGTCCGCAAGATGCCTTTCGTCCGCAAGTGCACGAACCGCTACATGAGCTGGACCATTTCGAAGGTCATCGGTCAGCGCGTGCCGGATACGCAGTGCGGCTTTCGCATGTTTCACCGTTCTCTCGCCTCGGAGTTTCTAAAGAGCGAAAGCGCGGCATTTGATTTCGAGACCGAAATGCTCGCAATCGCGGCGCGAGTGGGCTGCAAGATCGGCGAGGCGGCTGTAAGCACGGTTTACGGCGAAGAGGTCAGCAAAATCCATCCAGTGCGCGACACGCTAAAGTTTTTCCGACTCCTGCGTCGTCTCAAACGCGAGGCTCGCGCGGCAAAAGTGCAGCCGGCAACGCCGACGGCCTGATTTCCTATTGTCCTCACGGGGGATCAATACTACGTCCGCGTAGTATGTTTGTCCGCACTGCGAGGACTGTTGCTGCCTGCGTTGCGGTGCTGACGGCGCTTTTCGGTTGCTCATCAGCGCCCTTGCGGCCGCTCAGCCCAAAGGAAGCGGCGGCGCGCCGCGAACCGGTCTGGTTGGTGAGCAATCGCTTCCACACGTCGATTGCCGTCGAAGACGAGGATGCCCCGCCGCAAGTGCGCATGCTCGATCCAAAAGCGAAGTTTTTCGTGATCGGCTGGGGCGGGCGGGACCTCTACATGCGAGGCCGGGTGATGCCTTGGGAGTGGCTTTCGACGACCATCCTTCCCACGGCAAGCGCGCTCCACGTCATTCCAGTCCGGACGACGCTGGCCACGGAGTGCCCGCGAAGCGAAATCATCGAGTTCCGCACCACGTTGCGTGGACGCGAAAGGCTGCGGCGCTATCTCTACCTCGCCTTTGCCCGGGATAAGAAAGGCAAGGTTCTGGTCGCTGGACCCGGAAAGTACCCCGTCAGCCGATTCTACGAGGGAAGCGAAACCTACTACCTGCCGAAAACGTGTAATCTCTGGGTGGCCAAGGCTTTGAAAATCGCGAACATCCCGATCTACGTTTTTCCTGCGCTGGAGGCGGGAAATCTCCTGTGGCAGGGGGCCAAGCACGGCAAAGTGATTAGCGGTTTCCGGCGGCCGGGAGACGAATTATAGCGGACCGTTTTTCGTGGCTGAAAAATAGCCGTCATTACC
>CBHXZU010000858.1:0-2376 GCA_966125105.1 uncultured Prosthecobacter sp. | reverse complement strand
ACCAGGCACAGCGCGATGGCCGCGAGGAGCTGATTGGCAATGCCAAAGATCGGCCACAGCGCCTTGGTTCCGCCATCGGGATCCACTGCGCCTTTGTAGAGGAAGAATCCCCACCCGATCACGATCAACGCGCTGGCCATGATTCCCGCGCCGATACTCCGCGTATTGCGCATCGCCGGGATGTATCTGCCCAATACGTCCTGCAATAAATACCGTCCCACTCGCGTTCCGGCATCCAGCGTCGTAAGGATGAAGAGCGCCTCGAACATCAGCGCAAAGTGGTAGAAAAAGCTGAGCGCGTCCGATCCAAACAACGGAATCCTCGCGAAGAGTTGCGCCATGCCCACGGCAAGCGTCGGCGCGCCGCCAGTGCGGCCGAACAGCGATTCCTCGCCAACATCCTTCGCCAGCGCGTGCATTTCATCGGTCGTCACGGCAAAGGCGGGGCCATAGCCGCTCACTTTCGCGACGATTTCGGCTTCCTGCTGAAGCTTCGGCAGGTTCGGATTTCCCGCGACATTCATGCTGAGGTAAACACCCGGCTGCAGTGTGCAGGCCGCGATCAGCGCCATGATGGCGACCAGTGATTCCAGGCACATCGCGCCGTAGCCGATCGGGCGCGCGTGCGATTCCCGCGTGATGATCTTGGGCGTAATCCCGCTGGAGATCAGCGTGTGAAAGCCGCTGATGGCGCCACACGCGATCGTGATGAAGCAGAATGGGAATACATTGCCGGGAACGATGGGCCCATTGCCCTTCGCCGCGAACTCCGTGAGCGCCGGCATGTGCAGATCGGGCAGAATGATGAAGGTCCCCAGCGCCAGGGCCAGGATGGTCCCGAGCTTCAAAAATGTGCTGAGGTAATCGCGCGGCGCAAGCAGCAGCCAAACCGGGAGCACGCTCGCTGCGAAACCGTAAACGATCACGGACCATGCCAGCGATTCCGCATTCATCGTAAATACGCCCTTCAGCGTTTCATGATGCGAAACCCAGTTTCCGCCCCACACCGCGAGCAGCAACAGAACGAAGCCGATCACGGAAACTTCCATCACCTTGCCCACACGGAACCACCGAAGATACCCGCCCATCAGCATCGCGATCGGAATCGTCGCGGCGACGGTGAAGACTCCCCATGGGCTTTCCGCCAGCGCCTTCACCACCACCAGTCCGAGCACAGCCAGCAGGATGATCATGATCGAGAGGATCGCCACTGCGCCCACGGCGCCGACTGTTCGGGTCAACTCCTCGCGCACCATTTGCGCCAGCGAGCGCCCGTCGCGCCGCATGGAAGCGACGAGCACCAGGAAGTCCTGCACCGCGCCGCCGAGGACTACGCCGACGAGAATCCAGATCGTTCCCGGCAAAAAACCGAACTGTGCGGCCAGCACCGGGCCCACGAGCGGCCCAGGGCCACTGATCGCCGCGAAGTGATGGCCGAAGACGATCCACTTGTTCGTCTTCACAAAGTCGTGCCCGTCCTCGTGCACCTCGCAGGGAGTCGCCCGCCGGTCATCGAGCATGAGCACCTTTGCCGCGATCCATTTTGAATAAAAGCGATAGCCGATCGCGTAGGTGCACACTGCCGCCAGCAGGATGAACCCGGAACTGACCGGCTCATTCCGTTTGATCGCGAGGGAAACGTAGCCGATCGCGCCAAGGATCGCGACGCAAAGCCAGACGAGGAAGGAGAGAGCTTTCTTCACTGCGCGGGTGGGTAACGCGTCCCGCCGTTTCCCGCCAGCGCCTTTTCATCACTTGCGGGTTTGCAAGACTTTGTGCTGAATAAGTTTTCCGCGTCATTCGACCAATCACCCATGAAGAACCGTCACATCCTCACGCTCGCCGTCACCCTGCTCGCCGGCGTCACCGTTCACGCGCAGGCTCCTGCAGCTCCCGGCGCCACGACTCCGCCCGGTGCGGGCGCGGGCACATCCGGCGCAGTCACGACCGGCACCACCACGGGCACAACGGGTGCAGCCACCACCACTGCGGCGAAGCCGAAGCCGCTCTCCAGCGTGGAAGGCAAGGCGGTGCTCGACCTGCTCAATGCGATGCAATTCCACATCCGCATGGGCGAACTCGCCCGCCACAAGGACAAGGATGACAAGGACCTCGTGACGTTCGCCAACAAGAACCACAAGGAAATGACCGAGCTCTACACCCCCCTCGTGGGCGTGGCCCAAACGGCGAATCTGAAGAACATCCCGATGGAAGCCTCGAAGGCCGACAAGAACGACATGGCCAAGCTCGGCAAGCCGAAGGCCGAAAAATGGAAAGAGGATTACTTTGAACTGCTCTTTAAAAACGGCAAGCGCAACGCTCGCTCCGCGGAGAACGCGGTGAAGACGTGGATCGACGCCGCGCCGGCAAGGTGCA
>CBHXZU010000857.1:0-2386 GCA_966125105.1 uncultured Prosthecobacter sp. | reverse complement strand
AACAAGCTCTCCGCGCTCGTCACCAAAACCGGCGCGATGCCAAACGTGGCGGAGGCGACCAAACCGGGTCCTGCCCGCTGGGGCGCGCCGCTCGTGTCTGCCGGCAAGCTGGGCGACAGCACGCAGCCCTACGTGGTGGATGACATCCCCTTCCCCGAGAATGATCCGTTCAAGTCGTGGTTCCGTCCGGGAGGCCACGACTTCGCGGCCAACGGGAATTGCGTCGTCGCGAACATGAGCGGTGACGTCTGGATCGTGTCGGGCCTGGATGAAAACCTCTCGCAGGTGCAGTGGAAACGATTCGCAAGCGGACTCTTCCAGCCCCTCGGCTGCAAGGTGGTGGACGGAACAGTCTACGTGCTCGGCCGCGACCAAATCACGCGCCTGCACGACCTCAACAACGATGGCGAAGCGGATTTTTACGAGAACTTCAACAACGACTGCGTGGTCACGGAGAACTACCACGAATTTGCGCTCGATCTGCAGACCGACTCGGCGGGGAACTTCTACTATGCGAAGGGCTCGCCGTGGACGCCGACGAACAAATCGCCGCACCAAGGCACGATGCTCAAGGTGAGCAAGGACGGCTCGAAACTCGAAGTCCTCGCTACTGGCCTCCGGGCCCCCAACGGCCTCGGCATGGGTCCTGGGGACCTGCTCACGTGCAGCGACAATCAGGGCCATTGGATGCCGGCAAACCGCCTGAACATCGTCAAGCCCGGCGGCTTTTACGGGATGGTGCCCGCAGCGCACAAAACGCTGACCTTCAAAGCCGCGGACGGCTCCGAGTTCAAAGCCGACCCCTCGAGCGAAGAGGCGCGCAAACAGTACAAGACGGAGTTTTGGGAAAACTCACCCATCCCGACCGAAGGATACGACGCCCCGCTCGTTTGGCTGCCCATGGACATCGACAACTCGCCCGGTGGCGAAGTGTGGGTGCCGTCCGGCGCCGGCGCAAAGTGGGGGCCGTGGGCCGGTCACATGCTGCACATGAGTTACGGCAAGAGCTCCCTGTTTGGGGTGATGATGGAAAAGGTCGGCAGCGCCGAGCAGGGCGCCGTCGTTCGGTTCCCTCTCACCTTCAAGAGCGGTATCCAGCGCGGGCGCTTTAGTCCGAAAGACGGACAGCTCTACATGACCGGGCTCAATGTCTGGCAGAGCAATGCGGTGAAGGACGGCTGTCTCCAGCGCGTCCGCTACACCGGCAAACCCGTGACCATGCCCATCGGCATCGCCACCAAGCCAAACGGCGTGGAGATCACCTTCTCGGCTCCGCTCGATGGCACTGCTGCCGATACCGCCGGCTGGGGCGCGGAGCACTGGAATTACAAATGGACCGGGAAATACGGCTCGCCGGAATACTCGCCCACTGACGCGAACAAGAGGGGCAAGGACTTGCTTCTGGTCGACAAAGTCACGCTCAGCGCGGACAAGAAAACGGCGTTCCTGCAATTCAGCACGTGGGTGCCAGCGCATACCGTGCGTATCAAATGCAACGTCAAAGGCGCCGATGGCTCGGTCGTGAAGTACCAGGTGGACCAGACGATCAACCGAGTTCCAGGATCCAGCACGGCCGCGAATAAGTGATTCACCGCCGCCCGGAACATGTCGCATGACGCGACAAACGGATTGCACCGATTCGTCGCGCCCATTTGCATCACGCGCACTGTTTCGCTACATGCGTGACCGACGATGATCGCGGCTGACCTTCTGCTTTACGCCTATCGCAGCGGCGCGTTCCCCATGGCGCTGGAGGACGGCGAGATTTCGTGGTTCTCCCCAGATCCGCGGGCCATTATCCCAGTCGACGATCGCTTTCACATTCCCCACGGGCTGAAGCGAACGCTGAAGAAGAATCCGTTCGAGGTCCGCGTGAACACCGCGTTTGAAGGTGTCTTGCACGGTTGCGCCAAGCGGAAGGAGACATGGATCAACCCCGAGATCTTCGCGAGTTACACGAACCTCTTTCATCTGGGCCATGCGCACAGCGTGGAGACCTGGAAAGACGGCCAGCTCGTTGGCGGCCTCTATGGCGTCGCCATTGGCGGCGCCTTTTTCGGGGAAAGCATGTTTCACGAGGCTACCGACGCCTCAAAGGTCGCGCTGCACGCGCTCGTCATGCGGATGCGCGAGCGCGGTTTTCAATTGCTCGACACCCAATGGACGACCGAGCACCTGCGGACTTTTGGCACGTACGAGATTCCGCGCGCAAAGTATCTTAAGCTGCTGCGCGCCGCCCTCGCGCTTCCCTGTACTTTCGTTTGAATCGGCCGCGGTCGTGGAAAAGAAAACGGCGTCACGCTTTCGCATGACGCCGTTCTTGAAACCACTCTCCGGAAAAACTTACGGCCGCTCGTAAAGCGGGAACCACTGTTCCTGGCCCGTC
>CBHXZU010000856.1:0-2388 GCA_966125105.1 uncultured Prosthecobacter sp. | reverse complement strand
GAACCCCGCCGCAGGGCTTAGGCGAGTGACCATTCTCCGCGCTGTTTATAGTGAGCGGCAGCTCTTCGAAGTGATGTGCGAGTTCTGGAGCGATCACTTCAATATTGATCCGAGCAAAGGCGACTGCCGCTACACGAAGATCGCCGACGATGCGGGCGTCATTCGCCGGCACGCGCTGGGAAACTTCGGGGAGATCTTGAAAGCCAGCGCGCTGAGCCCGGCGATGCTTTGGTACTTGGACGGCCGCGCAAACGTGAAGCGTTCGGCCACCGAGCAGCCGAACGAAAACTACGCGCGTGAGTTGATGGAATTGCACACCCTCGGCGTCCACGGCGGCTACACCCAGCAGGACGTGATGGAAGTGGCGCGGTGTCTCACTGGCTGGACGGTCTACGCTCGGAAGAACGATGGTTTTTCGGGAAAGCTGGATTCGCCCATCAAGCGCCGGGGCGAAGCTGTCTTCCGTCCAGAAGCGCACGATGATGGCCCCAAAGTTGTGCTCGGCCAGTCAATCCCCGGCGGGTTGCGCGAAGGCGATTTCGATCGAGTCATTTCCATCGTTGCTTCGCATCCGAGCACCGCTCGGCACATCGCGACAAAACTTTGCGAGCGCTTTATCAGCGATCAACCTCCGGATGCCGCGGTGGATGCGGTCGCATCCGCCTTCACGTCCAGCAAGGGTGAGGTCAAAGCATGTCTCCGCGCGCTATTCGCCACTCCAGAGTTCCACGACGCGCGCGGCGCGAAATTGAAGCGTCCGTTCCATTACGTGATCTCCGCCTTGCGCGCGACAAATGCCCAGACCGACGGCGCTCAGCCGCTCATGTCCTACCTGGAAAAGATGGGGCAGGTTCCGTTTCGATGGCCGACGCCGGACGGATACCCCATCGCGGGCTCGCACTGGCACGCGACGCTGCTGTGGCGATGGAAGTTCGCGCTCGCGCTGGCCAATGACCGCATCAATGGCACGAGCATCCAGCGGCAGCGGCTCCAGCGCGCGCTCGGTTCGGATCGCGCGCTCATGGCATCCCTGCTTAATCGGCAGGCCTCCGCCGTTGAGGAAAACGCGTTCTTCGATTCCGGCGACGGGTTGGCGCTACTCCTCGCTTCGCCCTCGTTTCAACGCTGCTGATCATGAACGCCCAAGCTCATCTTGCGCTGGAACGGGACTCGCAATCGACGGTGGTCGTCGTGTTTCTCCGTGGCGCGGCGGACGGCCTCACCCTCGTTCCGCCAGTGGAGGATGATAACTACTACCGTTTTCGTCCGCGCCTCGCGGTGAAGAAAAGCGAGGCTGTGTCGCTCACCGGACCATTCGGGCTCCATCCCGAGTTGCGGCCACTGGAGGAGATTTGGAAGGACGGCGAGCTCGCGATCGTGCACGGCGCTGGCGGGGAAGGAGACACGCGCTCGCACTTCGAAGCGCAGGATTTGATGGAGCACGGAGGAGTGACCGCAGGCGGATGGCTCGGTCGGTATTTGCGCGCGCGCGGGCCGTCGCAGAGTCCCTTGAGCGCTGTGGCGGTTGCACCGACTGCGCCGGAAATGCTGGCGGGCGCGCCGAGCGTCGCAGCGTTTGAATCGGCGGAAGAGTTTTCCTTGGGCAACAAGATCCCGCAGTCGTTTGCCCGCGAGTTGCAACGCCTCTACGCGGCGGAACCTGACGATCTCCGGGTCGCGGCGCAGAACACCTTCGAGGCGATCCGGCGGATCGAATCCATCCCGTCGCGCAGCCCATCCAGCGATTCCGCCGGGTATGATCCTTACGATGGTTTCTCCCGCGGGCTGCGGCAAATTGCCGACTTGATCAAAGCGGACGTCGGCCTCGATGCCGCGAGCATCGATCTGAACGGATGGGACACGCATTTCACCCAGGGCACGGCGATCGTCCCGCTGATGCGAAAGCTGGCGACAGGCCTCGTGGCATTCCGTCGGGACCTCGGCAAGCGGATGGCGACGACCTCGGTGATCGTCCTTACCGAGTTCGGCCGTCGTGTGCGGGAAAACTCGTCCTTCGGCACCGACCACGGTCGCGGCAGCACGATGTTTGTCATGGGCGGTGGAGTAAAAGGCGGGCGCGTGCATGGCGAATGGCAGGGATTGAAACCGGAGATGCTGGAGGGACCTGGCGATCTTCCGGTTTGGAACAACTACCGCGACGTGATCGCTCCGGTCCTGTTGCGGCATGGCGCGTCCACAGCAAGCCTGGACTCGATCTTCCCCGACTTCGCGCTCAAGCCGCTGCCGCTCTTCGGTTGATCCGCCCTTTCTCCGTGGAAAACCCTTTGCCTGCTCGCGGGCGAACCGGAGGGCGGCGTCCCACTGCCATTAAATTAAGCGAAAAAGTTGGGTGATAAAGTCCGTCATCCTGATGGAGCTTCAAGCGAC
>CBHXZU010000855.1:0-2388 GCA_966125105.1 uncultured Prosthecobacter sp. | reverse complement strand
TGAAGGACGGCTGTACTCCCCTGAAGGACGGCTGTACTCCCCTGAAGGACGGCTGTACTCCCCTGAAGGATGGTTGAATTACCCTGAAGAACCGCTGGATTCCGCTGAGGTTCGGCTGGATTCCGCTGAGAAAGCCCAAGTTCGCGACTCTATTCCCCGAAGACCGTCTTTAAATAGTTGCGGCTCTGCGTGGAGATTACTTCCGGTCCCTCCTCGAACTTGAACACCTCCACCGACACCGTGCCGTTGTATCCCACCTCGCGCAGCGCCGCCGCGATAGGGTGAAAGTCCACGTCACCGAAGCCTGGCCCCTTCAAGTTCACGTCATTGGCGTGGAAGTATTCAAACTGTCCGGCGCTTTCCTTGATGATCTGCGGGATTGGCTTTGCCTCCGAGGACATCGCCTTCACGTCGAGGATGATGCTCATCGCGGAGCTGGCAAACTGCGCCGCAAACTTCCGGCCTTCCTCAGCGGTGTTTACGAAGTTTGTCTCACTCGGGGCTAGCGGCTCGAAGCAAATCACCACGCCGCGATCCTCCGCGCGTTTCACCGCGTCGCGGAAAACGTCCGTCGCCCACTCCCAAGCTTGCTCGTGCCTGACGCCGTCCATCACGTTCCGCTGTTTCGGCGAGCCGACGATAATGCGCGTGCCGCCGAGATCCGCGCAGCAATTCACAAGCTCCGCAAAGTAGCCGGAGGTTTCCTTGCGAATCGAGGCGTCCGGGTGCGTGAGATATTTCCCTTCCGCCTGCACGAGCACCCAGTGCAACCCGCTGATGCCGATTCCCGCGCGCGCGGCGCCTTCGCGAATCTTTTGCCGTTCAGTCGCAGAAATATCCGTCACCGACTTCGCAATGGTGAACGGCGCGATTTCCACCAAGTCGTAGCCGGCATTTTTCGCGTAAGCGAAAGTGTCGTCGAGGGACCAGCCTTGGAAGATCTCGTTGCAGATGCCGAATTGCATGCGCGATAGGGAATCGCTGGGATGCAAAAACGGAAGGCGAAAAAGACTCCGCGCGACTTTCCTGGCTGGACGCGCAATAAAAAAAACCGGGCGGCGCGGCGAACGCGGCGGAACTGGAGGAAATGTCGCGCGCCCCGCAGATTATCCCATTCAGTGCGCCGAACATGTTGAGATGAAATCGTTCGAACACCGCTGCGTCGCCGCGTCCGCCGCGGTTGTAATGCCTGTGCGGTGCAGGGGATTTTCTTCTTCGACCGTTTGACACAACGTCAACGCTCTGAATAGTCGATCCGCAACATGAGCAAGGATCTGAACGACCTGTTGCGCGACTGGCCTTACCAGGGCGGTCAGCTTCAGGTGCGGAAAATCGCGGGGAACGATGGCAAACCGAAGTTGCAGCTTCGGTTGGACATGGGGATTCTCCAGATGGAAATCACGGGCCGTCCCGATGGACTGCGACCGAATGATTCCGAATCCCTGCTCACCTACCACCAGGATCGTTCGAAGGAAGCGGAAGGTTCTGGGCAATCATTCGCGCTAACGCCCGAGGAAGTGGGCGATCTGCAGGCGGAAGGGATCCAGTATTACCACCGTTACGTGGCGCTCTATCAACTGGAGGACTGGAAGGCGGTGATGCGCGACACACGCCGCAACCTGGAGATGTTCAACTTCGTCGTGAAATACGCGCCGAATGACGAGGTGGCGTGGTCCGTCGACCAGTTCCGGCCTTACGTGTTGATGATGAACACTCGGGCGAAGGCATACCTCGCGCTCGCGAAAGACGATTTTGATTCCGCCATCACGCACGTGGAGCGTGGGATCGACAAAATTGAGCGTTTCCTCCGCGATCACCAGCACCCGGAGCTCGCGGAAGAAAACGCCGAAGTTTCCGTGCTGAAGGAGTGGCTGAAGGAACTGCGGCTCAAGCAGCCATCCGCGCCGGTAACTCCTCCGTCGCCCATCGAGCAGATGAAGAAAGAGATGGAGAAGGCCGTTCGCGCCGAGCAATACGAGCGCGCCGCCGAACTCCGCGATGCCATCAAAGCGATCGAGTCACAGCCTTCACAGTCGACGAAGTCGTAACTGGCAGAGGAGTGCTCAATCCGGGAAAGGGGCGTCGCCTCGTCGAGCGGCAATCCGCGTGCGCCGTCGTAGCTGGGCCTGAAAAGCCGGTCGTCCCGAGCGCAGCAACGAGGAACGAGCCGCATAGTCGAAGGACCCCGAGCCACTCGCGAGCGAGTCATCGCCGGGAGCATCTTTGGAGCCGCTCAGGATTGAGGTTCTTTAGTTCCGAGTGCAACGAGGAGAGCGAAGAGCGCCGAAGACGACGAGTCCGAGCCATTCACCGCAACTGCTTCGCCGGCCACTGCCGCGGCCGCGGGCCGAAGGCCCAATCACATACCAGCCCAGGTCAGAGCGAGGA
>CBHXZU010000854.1:0-2395 GCA_966125105.1 uncultured Prosthecobacter sp. | reverse complement strand
CGTGCCGCGCGGCGCGTGGGTCTGCTCCACGGGATGATTCGGATCCTCCTGCTTGATGACATCGTACCCGCGCTTGAGATCCGCCGCCGGCGTGTCGCCCCACCATGCCTCGTCCTTGTTTTTCCAAAATGCCAACGCTGGGTGGGCTTTGAACTCATTCACCAGGCTGCGCAAAGAGGCTTCTGTTGCCGCATCGCCGGCCGCGAACGCCGAGCGTTCGCGCAGGTTTACCATGCAATACATCCCCTGCTGCTGCGCCCAATCGAGCGCGGCATGTTGCGAGGCAATCAGCGCAGCATCCCAGTTTGCGCTCTGCGCGATGCGAAACGCGAGCGAGCCGGCGCCGCGCAGCTCTTTCAGCGCATCATCTCCCAGCGGCGTCTTCGCCAGGTTCGGCGGCCCCGGCGTGAACGTAATGGGGAAGATCTTCTTCCCATTCAGCACCGTCGCCTTATCGGCATTGAGCGTGACGACCGATGGGCTTTGCGCGCCCAGCGTGCCGGCGAGCACGATCACACCGATCCAGAGGATTGTTGCGACGGAGGAGGCTTTCATGATTGCGAGCGGAGGAAAATGTCACCGGCGCAAATTGCGGCGCCGCATCAGCAATCCGCCGGCACCCGCGAGCGCCAGGAGCCCCAGGCCTGAAGGCTCCGGCACCGGTGTGACTCCTGCCCAAGTCGTGTCTACGCGCAGTTCATCCGCCACCACCACTCCCGGCACCGCAGTGGCGTTCCCTTGCCGAAAGAGAAAACTGCGGATCGTGCCGACATCATTCGTCGCGGTCGAAACGAGCGCGCCCGGCGCTTCCGTCACTGCGCCAAACGTCGCCGCATCGGGATTCACCCAAAACCGCGCCTCATCATCCGTCGTCGTCCCCGAATTGAACGTGTAGCTGCCGACGACGAAGATCGTGTCGCCCAAGTTGAAAACCGGAGCGGCAAACTGGAAGTTGCCCACCTGCCCGGAGCTCTTCTCGAATCCCACCTGGAATCCCGCACCGCTCAGCCGCGTGACCACGCGCGTGTAGATCGCCGTGGGCTGATTTGTCGCGGTCACCACATCATTGTTAAATCCCGCCATGAACCCGCCATTGGTCGAGAGCGACCCGAGGTCCGTCACCTTGAACGCGAAGGAAAAGTAAATCGTCCCGCTGGTGATATCGACACCGAGCGGAATTCGATTCGTGAGGCCCAAACCTCCGTAGCTGATGCTGTTTCCCGCCGAGGGAGCCAGGCCAGAGATTGAGAGACTGCCGCTGGTGACGGTGATCGGATCGGTTCCACCAGTGCCACTCGTCCCCATAGCCACCCATTGCGTGCCGCCAGGACTCTGCCCGGTAAGATCGAGACCCGGGATGTAGTTGAACGGCTCATACAACAGCGCCCCTTCGCTGCATGGGCACATGAGCAGGCCAATACTCATGGAGAGCAGGCCGGGAAAAATGAGCATTTTCATACGGCAGGCGGACTCGCCAGGTTCGGGTAGGAGCTAACGGGCTCATCTCAGCACAGTTTCGGGACTGCGCCAACACAAACGGGGCACCGCGGTCACCCCGCTGTCTGCGAGCGCTGAACGCATCGCATCCGTACAAAAAAGTCCGGGGCCGCTGATCCTAAACCCTATCAACGGCCCCGGTGTTCCCCCCAGAACGATGGATAAGACCCACCGGGGCGGATTCCGTTAGAAGAAAGTGCGGTTTATTTTTTAACCGGCGGACGACCCGCTTTGCGAACGGCGCTTTCGAAGTCCTTGTCGTCCGGGCGTCCATTGTAAATCAGAGCGCCCGTCGTATCGAACACGAACGCATGCGGAATGCCACTGAAGTTGATCGGCCCATTCACGCCCTTCACGATGCTGTAGCTGAGGCGGTTCTTCTTCACGACCTCCTTCACCTCGTCATCCGAGGCGTCCTGGCTGTGGGCGCCGATGAAGATGGTATCCGCCCTGTTGCGCTTTGAGAGCCGTTCCATTTCCGGCAGACTGGCGAGGCACGGGCCGCAATGGACGCCCCAGGCTTCGATGACCACCGCTTTGCCGCCGGTATTAGCGAGATCCACCGAGGGTCCGGTGATGAGTTGGCCGACTTTGAATTGCGCGAGTGTCGCGCTAGGCGTGGTGGTCTTCTCCGCTGCAATCGCGCTCAGCGCGAGCAAACCGGAGGTGATCAAGGAGACGGCTGCTTTCATAGAGGACTCAGGATGAGCGCACTGGGGCGGGGTGCAAGCAAGCAAGCAGGCGCGGGACTCGTTCCTCTCGCATTGTCCGTCGCCCCTCAAGAACAGCCGGCATCTCTGAGCGCGAAGCATCCCCGCTCCTATCGGACGGCCAACTCGCGTCGCAAAATTGACCTCCGCCCCGATCGGCCGGTCGTTTCGCCTCGCAAAATTGACCT
>CBHXZU010000853.1:0-2405 GCA_966125105.1 uncultured Prosthecobacter sp. | reverse complement strand
TCGCGCTTGCCACCACCACCCTTCACGCAGACGAGGTCGCATTGCTGGAGTTTCGCTTTGCGGACAAGACCACGCGCACTGCCGCGATCGAGCTTCATCCCGATGCCGCGCCAGCAACGGTGGAAAACTTCAAGAAGCTCGCGAACGACGGCTTCTACAACGGGTGCGCGGTGCATCGCGCTTTTCCCGCCACGCTCGTGCAAATGGGCGATCCGCTGAGCAAAAAGAAAGATCGCACGAACGTCGGGACCGGAGGCCCGGGCTACACGATCCCCGCGGAGATTCGCCGCAAGCACACGAAGGGTGCCGTGGCAGCTGCTCGCCTGCCGGACAACGTGAATCCGCAGCGCCGCAGCAATGGCAGCCAGTTTTACGTGTGCCTCATTCCACAGCCAAAGCTCGACGGGCAGTATACCGTGTTCGGGAACGTAATCCAGGGCATGGATGTGCTCGAGTTCATTTCGAACAAGCCGACCGACACTAACGATTATCCCACCGAGCGAATCGAGTTACGAAAGGTCCGGATCGTCCCGCGCGAAACGCTTCCCGCGCCGATGCCAGTGACCAAGCCCGGTGAGATTCCACCGGGCGAAGCGCCGAGAAAGTCATTCTGGCGCCGCGTGTGGCCCTGGTAATTGTCCGGCTATTTCGTGTGGAAGACGTCGCTCTTCAGCCACTTCAGCTGCAAGAGAACGTCCGAAAAACTCGAGCGCTTTGAGAGCGGCCAGATGAACTCGGCGCTTTCGATCCACTCCTCCCATTTTGCGAGGTTTCCATTCTGACGCTCCCACGCGGCGTTTGCGTATTGGTACGCCGGCGTTTGCGAGGGGAACGGAAGCTTCGTCAGCCACTCCTTCGCCTTGTCCATATTGGATTCGAGCAGGTAGGTGAGGAAAATCCGGTAAACGAGGAGTTCAACCGTCGGATCATCCGGCGCGGTGCGCTCATAAAGGGACTGCCAGCCCTTTCGCGCGGCGTCATACTTCGCCTGCAGAAACGGGATCTCGCAAAGGTTGAACTTCGCGGGAAAGAAGTTCGGATCCATTTTCAAGGCGTCGTGGCAGTATTTCTCCCCCTCCGCAAAGTCATGCCGCTCGATGGCCACAGCTCCGCGCACGTTGAGGGTCCACACCGTCGGCGGGATGAGCGCGTCGGCGCGATCGGCGTAAGCCAATGCGCCGGCGAAGTCGCGGGCCTGGAAGCTCTTCATCGCTTCCGCGACGTAGAGCAGATATTGGGTCGGAAAGTGCGATGTCGCCGGGGTGATTGATTTCGATGGGCGGAAGGGCTTTGCGTCACCCTCCTCTTTTTTGGTTCCAGAAGCCGAGCCATGCATGGGCGGTGGCTGCTCGGGCTCGGTTTTTGGCGACGCGGGGTCCTCGGCCCGCGAAACCGCGGCGAAGATCACGAGCGTGCATAATGCAAGGCGCATGGCCGTTTCTTTCCATAGAAAGGCGCAGGGATCAACCGCCGTCCACGCTTGCCTCGCGGGGGACCTGCGGTAACTTCGGCACTTTTGCAGCTAATGAAACGCACTGTTCTTGTCCTTGCCCTGGGACTTCTGGTTGGCGGGCTTCCATGTTCCCCTTCGGTCCATGCTCAAGCGCCGGTCGAACGGCGAGCGGTGGCTCTCGATGCCGCCGCCTGGGCCATCGCGGATGCCACAAGTGGCATGATCCTCGACTCTTCCAACGCAACGCGCCGCCTGCAGATCGGCAGCATCACGAAGGTCGCCACGGCGATGGTGGTGCTGGACTGGGCGGCGGCGACGGGCGCCGACCTGAGCGAACTCGCCACGGTTCCCGCAACCATCGCAACCCTTTCCAGCCCGAACAGCATCGGCCTGCAGCCCGGAGATCAGATCAGCCTGCGCGATGCGCTTTATGCGGCGCTGATGCAAAGCGACAACCAGGCAGCAGAGACGCTGGCCGTGCATGTCGGGCGCGTGCTCGGCAATGCGACGTCTGACCGCGACGCCTCCTCCTACTTTACCGCGCAGCTCAATGCTCTCGCCCGCAAGCAGGGCATGCGCGACACGCGTTTCCTAAATGCGCACGGACTCGACGACCTCGAAAGCAAGGTCCCCTACTCTACCGCGGCGGACGTGGCCAGGTTGACGACCTACGCGCTGGGCCACAGCGGCTTCACTTTCTACACCTCGCAAAAAGAACGGCGCATTACGTGGCGCACCGCGTCCACGGAGCCAACAACCTTCCTTTTGCGCAACACGAACGAGTTGCTCGGGCAAAATAATATCGACGGTGTGAAGACGGGAAACACCCGCAAAGCCGGCCCTTGCGTCGTCCTCTCCGCCGCGCAACGCCCGGATAGCAAGCAGGTGGGCGAACAGCACGTGATCACGCCACGTCGGCTCACCGTCGTGGTCCTCGGCTCGGCGAACCGTT
>CBHXZU010000852.1:0-2416 GCA_966125105.1 uncultured Prosthecobacter sp. | reverse complement strand
GAAAAGAGTGCGACTTGATCTTCCTCGACGTGGGGCTGCCGGAAATGAACGGCTTCGAGCTTTGCACCCGAATTCGCGCCCTCGATGCCCACAAGAGCACCCCCATCGTCTTCCTCACGGGCATGGCGACCTTCCAAAACAAAGCGCAAGCGAGCCTCAGTGGAGGAAACGACTTCGTTGGGAAGCCGTTCAATCTTCCGGAGCTGGGCGTGAAGGCGCTGATTTCGATCCTGCGCCATCAGTTGAAACTCTGATCGGCGGCGTCGAAGAAGTCTGCCACACAGCACGCGAGCATGCCTTTCTTTCGGCTACCGCTCTCAAACTCAGAGAGGTGAGCAAAAGACGGGCGGAGCAAGCACGCTTGCGCCGTAGTGCGGCTCGCCAGAGCGGCATTTGCGCTCCATTCACCGCGGGCGACGCGTTCAGAGCGCCATCCAAGAGTCCATGCGTCTTGGGCTTCTCCCTTGATTCAAGCTCGTCCTTGGGTGGCTCACAGGCACCGCTCTGGCGAGCCCTGCCACGGCGCAAGCGTGCGTTCCACTCCGATTTTTCTCACAGCCTATCAGGCCACGGAAACACCCGCGCTCTGCAAATGTGGCGCGACAAAATCCCGCAGCTCGTCCGCGGTATAGCTCGGCCGAATGGGAAGCGTGATCAGCGGCAGCCCTGCTTTCTTGCAAACGCGGTCAATAAATTCGGCGGTCTGGAGTTCCGCGCGGTCGGCACCGGCGGCTACGAGATTGATGCCCACCTTCGGCGAGAGCGAACGATCGCAGATGAGAAAGGCGATCGATTTGTTGCCAATTCGCGCATGAGCTTCGGCGCGATCTCCAGCGCCATAATTCACCTGCAGCAAATCCGCCAACCTCACCTTTACGAGGAGACTGTGTTCGGGCGGGGTGAGCGCAAGCAACGCATGGTAGCAGGAGTCTTCCGTGCGCGAGATCACCGCAGGATTCAGCCGGTACGGATCTTTCTCCTCCATGCCCGGCGGATGCTTGCGAATAGGGTCGCGCGAAGCGCGCCGCCGCCACCAAAGCGCAGCAACCCAGCCCAGCGCAAAGCCGAGCACAGTTCCAATTGATGTATAGAGGGCTGACATCCGGTCGGGAAACCGGAGGAATATATGCGTTACGTCTCGGCGACTCCAGACGAGAGTTGGCCGAGGTCATCGGGTCCGCGCGAAGCAGACTGGGACTTCGAGAGACTGGGCCTGCCAGCGAAGTGGCAGAGCCGGGCCGGCTCTGTTCGTTTGACCTGCAATGCGTATCCGCTCGCGCGTTCCCGGCCGCCCGCCTGCAAAAGCTCCGCCTCTTCCCCGCCTCTACTTCTCTCGCAGGCCAAGGATCAGATCTCCCAGCCGCTCCTTCAAAGCATCGAGCCCAGCTCCTTCGTTCGCGCTGATCGGAAAAACCTCGGTCTTCTTGTAGCGCGTCTTGAACTGCTTCAGTTTTTCCTTCGCGCCTTCCATGTCCATTTTGTTGGCCACGACGATCCAGGCGCGCTCGCTGAGCGTGGGATCGTAAAGATCGAGTTCCTTGCGCAGCTTCTGCAGGTCTTCGATCGGCTCGCGACCCTCGCTGCCGGCCATGTCCAAAACGAAGACGAGCAGTTTGCAGCGCACGATGTGGCGCAGGAAGTCGTGGCCGAGGCCCACGTTGTCGTGCGCGCCTTCGATCAACCCAGGAATGTCCGCGACGGTCACGCGTCCGTAGCGCTCGGGCAATTCCACAACACCGATGTGCGGCGTGAGCGTGGTAAAAGGATACGGCGCAATCTTCGGATGCGCGTTGCTGATGTGCGAAATGAGCGTGCTCTTGCCCGCGTTGGGATACCCTACGAGGCCAGCGTCGGCGATCTTACGCAGTTCGAGGTAATACTCCCCTTCCTCTCCATCCTCACCGTCGGTGAATTGCGTCGGCACTCGGTTGCGGCTGCTTTTAAAGTGCACGTTCCCCCGCCCACCGCCGCCACCTTTGCACAGGATGTAATCCTCCCCGGGATTCGTCAGGTCGGCGACCAACTCGAGTTCCGCGGGATTGACCTTCGCCTTTTTGGGCTGCTTGCCTTCCAGCGCTGCGACTTCTTCGTCAGTAAGTGTCGCGAGGTTCACATAGGCGGCCTCATCCCGCGGAGCCGGCTCCAAATTATGCACCGTATCGGGCAGGCGATAAACGAGGGTGCCAATCGGCACCTTGTAAATCGTGTCCTCCGCGGCGCGTCCGTAGCAGTTTTTGCCCTGGCCGTGCTCGCCATTCTTCGCCCGCAAGTTCGGCTGGTAATAGAAGTCGACGAGGTTATCGACGTTCGGGTCCGGACGCAGGATCACATTACCCCCGCGGCCACCGTCGCCGCCATTGGGTCCACCTTTCGGCACGAACTTCTCGCGGCGAAAGGAAACGCAGCCACGCCCGCC
>CBHXZU010000851.1:0-2434 GCA_966125105.1 uncultured Prosthecobacter sp. | reverse complement strand
TGCTACGGCGCAAGCGTGCTTGCGGCAGCTCCTTTTCCTCACCTCTTGAGACTTTTTAGACGGTCTCTTAGGCGCCTATGTTTTACGCTATAGGAGCAACTTCGGCTGGAGCGCGGCTACTTCGTGAAGTTCCGACTTTCACGTTGGACGTCTAGATAGTATCCCCCGCACACCTTTGCCGTCTGATACCCTCTTTCGACTTCGTTCCCGAAAAATGAAAGTTTTCCGCGCCGCCGCGCTAGCCTGTCTTGCGTTTTGCTCGACCGATCTCCTGGCAGCACCGCCAACGCCGCCCGTCGACTTCTCCCATGTGCTCATCGACTCCATTTCGATTCGTAATATCCCGGCCGAATCCGCGGTCGAGATCATCAAAGAAAAGGCCCGCAGTGCGTCCGGGGGCTTAATCGAGCTCAACTTCGTTTTTCTGCCGGGAAGCGCGAACCGCGCAGTCACGCTCGAATTGGCCAACGTGCCCCTTCCCCAGGCGCTTTCGTACTTCGGAGAAGTTGCGGGGCTCAAACATCGGATGAATGGAAGTGTCGTCGAGTTTCGCCCAGTATCGGGGGCCAAGCTCCCGGCTCGCGGGATGGCGCCGGCGCGTCCGCCAGAACCTCCTCCCCGGCCGCTTCCACCATCTTCGACGAATCAAACGACGGACGTGGCAGCGGTGGAAGCCGGGTCCAGTGGTCGGGCGCCATTTGCCTCAATCAGTGTGGACGTGATTTCCGAGTGCCTGACGGAAATCACATTAGGCTCGCGAGGACACCACACGCGAAAGTCGGAGTCGCAGAAGCAGGTTTTGTTTCAGGATGTGACGGGGAAATATGCCGACACTTTTCTGAAAGCGGTTCAGGAGCTCAATTCGGCATTTGGTTACGAGAAACTTACGCCTCAATTCACCACACGGGATGAAACCAAGGATCAAGCTTTCACCCTGCTGGTCGGGCCCCGAACCGAAGCACGAAAGTTCCTGCGCGAGGCGACCTCCCAATCCGTTTCGCCTGATGGAAAGTGGCAGGCGTATTATTGGTGGGACAGTGCTCGGGAAATGTCCAAAGCGGCGATTGCCATCTGCACTGAAGAGATCACACCGCATTCGGCGAAACACTATATCCGAAGCACGCTCCTTCACGCGCTGGGCTATCCAGGAAAGACGCGTCGCTTTCAGGGCATCTTTCAATCGTACCGCAGCCGTTTTCCCGACGCGAAAGCGATCGCCACGCATGATTCCGAAGGGGCTGCATTTCTCTCGGATTGGGACGTTGCGCTGCTGCGCTTCAGCGATCGGTTCCTGGAGAGTGATGCAAGCCGGACAAATATCCGAAAGATTGTTGCTCAGCATTGGCCCCAGTTTGCGGCTGAACTGGACAAGACGATGAAGAAATAGGCATTCGAATCGGGAAGCAGTATCCTGCGCGCGGAAGCGCCGCCGGCGGTATTGCTCCTCCGCCTGGCGGGAAATCAGCTCCTGCGCCAACCGAAGTAGTTTAGCTGCCCACGGGTGGCAGAACCGGCGGCGGAGTTGTGCCACTTCCTTCGTCAGGGGTTGCCGCCGGACCCCGGTGGACGCGGGCGGCAGTGCGGAAGGACTCGATGAGGTCGGGTTGTCCCCTGAAGTGCACGCGCAGGATGGCGCGCAGTTCCTGCGCGATTTCGAGGAGTGCGGACGCATTGGCACGCAGTCCGGCGGTGGAAGCCACGAGCTCGTTGCGGCCGTTGGCACGGAGGGCGACGGCCGTTTCAAAGGTGTCGATCAGCGCGGTGAGGTCAGTCACGAAGGTCGCGGGCAGGCCTTTCGCGATGAACGCTGCTTTATGCGCGGGAATGTCGGCCGTGGTCGCGAAACCGCGCGCGGCTGCGACGAGCTTTTGATAGGCCACGTTGCGCGGCATGCGGAAGAGTTCTGCTGCGCCGGAGAGGTCGGTCGATTTGAGGATCTTGGCGATCTCGGCGATGTCCCGCATGGACACACGGACCTCACGGGCGAGGCGTTTGCATTCCGCGGAGCCGCCTCGGCGGGCATGTTCGCCGGCAGATTGCTCCGCGGCGGCCGTCTTGAGCTGGTCGGTTTTGGTTTCGGCCTGCGCAAAGAGCGCAGTGATGGGGACAGTCAACGCGAGTGAGGGTTTTTTGCCGAACTCGACGATGCGGTCACCCATATCGATGGTGTTGAGGATTAGCTTATTCATAGGTCTTGCTTTCGGTTTGAATGCCGCCGGTTTTTCCGCCCCGGTGGCTGCAGCGGTTGCGCTCCTCCCCTCCGCCTCACGGCGAAGATGGAACGCGCGTGCCAGGAACGAGACTGCCGTGAGCTGGTCGATCGGCGGCTCGAGGGCTCGCGGATCGTTGGTTAGTTGTTTCCTCGGTTCCGCCACTGTGGCGGGCCGTGGCTTCCAACCCCAGGCCGGTCGTTGATGACGGCGGCAATCCTACC
>CBHXZU010000850.1:0-2437 GCA_966125105.1 uncultured Prosthecobacter sp. | reverse complement strand
CTTGTGGGGTGGGGTGCCGTGTTTAGTCTACTTGGCAGTGAAGAGGCCCAAGACCACACGTTCGCAGCACGGAAAAAAGAAGACGGCGAAGGTCGCAGCGAAGCGACCTGGCAAGCGTCACTCTCTGGCGCCGCACGGCGCGGTGCAGCGACAATTTGAATTCAGCACGGAAGGTCGGCACTTCGACCTTCAAGCGATCTTCGATCGCATCAATGCGAGGTATTTCCGCAATCGGCTTCGCTCCTACACCATCACGTGGGGACGCCGGCGGCGGAAACGTCCCGCGAGTTACATCGTGTTCGGCAGCATTCAGGAGGAGGATCGAATCATTCGCATTCATCCGCTGCTCGATCGCGAATTCGTTCCGCGGTGGTACGTCGATTACGTCGTGTATCACGAGATGCTGCATGCGTTTGTGCCCGACAAATACGACGACGAGGGACGGCGCATCATCCATCACGACGGATTTCTCAAACGTGAACGGAAGTTCCGCCACTACCAGGCGGCGATCGCGTGGGAGCAGGAAAACCTCGGTCGTTTTCTACGCTGACGCGCTTGGCACCTTTCCTGCATCTCAACCATCAAGATTTGCATTCCATGGACGCTAACGAACCACTTCTCACGCGCGCGGAGCTACAAGCTTTGCATCTCCACTACCGGGAGATGAAGCACAGCATCAACAACACCTTCGCCGTGATCATGGCGCTGAGCGAACTCGGGCAACGTAACCCGGCACACTTGGAGAAGTTGGCCAAGTCGGTCCTCGAGCGCAGCCCGGAGGTCGTGAAGCAACTCACGGACTTCGGCGAAATGCTCGGCGCGAAGCTGAAGCCCGCGTCTGCAACTCCGGCGTCGCAGACGATGGAACTGTCGGGCGTCTTCCCGCCAGCCTAGGGAAAAGACTAAAGACTAAAAACTAAACACTAAACCGACCGCAATGGCGGCTGGTTTAGTGTTTCGTTTTTGGTGTTTAGTGGTTGGTCTTTAATGATTCGGGTTTCCCCTACTTCGCGTATTTCGCGTAGCGCGTGCCGACGAATGCCCAGTCGATCACGTCGGGAAAGGCCTTCACGTAATCGGCGCGGCGGTTCTGGTACTTCAAGTAATAGGCGTGTTCCCACACGTCAATGCCGAGCAGGGGCGTTGCGCCTGTGCTGAGGGGGGTGTCCTGGTTCGGCGTGGCGACGACGGCGAGTATGCCATCCTTGATCGCGAGCCAGGCCCAGCCGCTGCCGAACTGCTTCATCGCTGCCTCGGCGAATTGCTCGAGGAACTTCGGGACGGAACCGAGATCCTTTTCGATCGCTTTCAGCAGATCGCCCTGCGGACCGCCGGTGCCTTTCTTTAGGTGTTGCCAGAAGAGTGTGTGGTTGTAGTGGCCGCCGCCGTTATTGCGCACGGCAGTGCGAACGGCTTCCGGCACTGAGTTCAGATCCTTGAGCAGGTCTTCGAGCGACTTCTTCGCAAGTTCGGGAGCCTTCACAATCGCGTCGTTGAGATTCTTGACGTAGGCGGCGTGGTGCTTGTCGTGGTGAATCTCCATCGTCTTCGCATCGATCACCGGCTCGAGCGCGTCGAAGGCGTAGCCCAAAGGCGGAAGCTTGTGCGCGTCGTTCGCAGCGGCGGTTTGAGCGAGCAAATCGCCGGCGGCGAAAGCAGCGGCGGTGGTGGCGATGGTTTGGATGGCTGAGCGGCGCGTTTGCATAGGGTAGGATGTATCGAAAGGATCAACCTCGCTGGTTGCAGCTTTGCGAGCAGCTTTTCGAGGCCGGGCTGTTGATTAGCAACGCTTTGGGCGGCGGCAACGCAATGAATTAACCACGGATGTCACGGAGCCCACGGAGAAGGTATTGGGCCTGAAGTCGTCTTCGGGAACTCCTCTCGCTGCGTGGCAAATCCTTGTCCTTTCAACGCCGAAGTTGACCGCATCCGATGCGGATGCGCTCACTCCGTCTCTGGTTGCACCTCTGCCGCACTGACCTTCGACGTGACCCCTCAGAACCGCCATTCATGCTTCGCGGATGGGGAGGGCTTGGAGCGGACGGGTCGAAGCGGCGGCGCAACCGCCGCGCAGTTGCAGAATCCCGACTCTCTTCCTCGGCTCAATTTGGACGAAGAGCGACTGTGAAAGGTAAATAATCTATCTCCGGGATTGCGCGCGGTGCATTCCGTTTGCTCCTAAGGAGGATATCGCGAAGTTCGCGATGATCGTTTCCACCCATGCCTCAGATCCGTGTCCTTCTTGGCTATCAGCAAGGCCAGGTATTTTGTTTGGACGAGACCTCAGTGTCGATCGGCCGGGATCCGAAGAGCGGCATCGTGCTGCATCCGGATAGCGCCGCATCGAGAAGACACGCCGAGCTTTTCCCTGCGAATGGCCAGTGGCGCGTGCGCGACCTCGGCAGCGTCAATGGAACGGTGCTGAATGGACGGCCCA
>CBHXZU010000849.1:0-2451 GCA_966125105.1 uncultured Prosthecobacter sp. | reverse complement strand
AAACCTCTTATTTCGCAAACCAGCCCTTGGCCAAAGCGTTCTTCGTGAAGAAGTCGAGCAGCAGCCGGCTTACCTTTTCCCGACCGGCATTGCTCGGGTGCACGCCATCCTGAACGAAGTCGCCGCGTTCCCACACGAGGCTATCGATCTTCCGTCCCCGTGTGCCATCTGCCCACAGGTAAGGCCCCCACAACAGCAGGGGCGCCTTTGCTTCGGACAACTCTGCGTCTCCTTTTATCTGGCGTTGAATGAGCCATTTCGCCGGAAAGGCGCTTTCATAAGCGTAGGGTTCCGGGTTCAGGTTGCCGACGGCGTAGCCGCCGTAGGTGCGGCTGCCGAGATACGCAACGCGGAGGTTGGGAAACTTGGCGCGCGCATTATGCAAAAGAGCGAGCGTGTCCGCTTCCAGCTTCTTTCCGTGCTCCTGGAGTGAACCGCTCGGTCCTTTGTTGGCGAGTTTCACCCACGCGACCTGCACCTGTAGTGGAGTGACGCCCGCCGCTTCGATCCGCCGAATCGCTTCCGCCCACGGACGCGCATCCGCCGGCGCCCACTCCGCCATGGCCTGCCCGCCTTGCGCGCAATCGACAATTACCAACGACGGCGACTTCTCAGGAGCCGCATCGGCCTGCCGCTTGAAGAACGAGAACTCCTGCGTCGCGTTGGACATGCTCAGCGAAACGAACACGATCTTCCCGTTGGGATCAGGTTTGCCTTCGGCATCAAGTGGCTTGATGCGCGCGAGCTGTTCCTTTGCAGCCTTCACGTGACTTTCAGGCGGCTCGTTCGATCCGCTGCCGTAGAGGCCGCCGTCCTCGCCTTCGTATTTGCCCGCAGCGCCCAAGTCGCAGATGGGAGTCAAAGACTCCGGCGCTTTCCTCTGAGCCCCTCCGCCGCCTCCACGGTTTCCCCCGCCCTTTTGCCGCTCCGCCTTTGCGCGATCGAGATAAGCCTGATCTTCGGGAGCGAGCTTTTCGCCGCGACGTTCACGCCGGTAGAGGTCCTGCGCTTTCGTCCAGTCAATCGCGCTCGCTGCCGGCGCCGCCGTCGGCTTTGCCTCCTGCGCAGCAAGCGGGAACAAGGACAGCGATGTGGCGAAGAGAACCAGGGAGAGAAGTTTCATAACGTTGTTGGAAGGGACGCGCTGAAGCGAATTACAGGCGCGCAACCGAAGTCTTGGGGAAAAAGTGGTGCTGGTCGACGAGAGACTTTGCCGCCGCGGGCGCGAATGCTTTGCTCGGCATGTGGAGGAACTATCGCCCGACTTGCACCGCGCCCGAGCGTTGGTGCTGCGGCATGGTTGGAACGCGACTGCTTACCAGATCATCAATCCGGGCATTCGGCATTGGTTCGCTTCCGACGGCGACGCGGTCGTCGGCTTCGTTGATGCGCCCGGCTTCCGCGTGGTCGCTGGAGCGCCGATTTGCGCGGCAGAACGCCTGCCTTTCATCCATCGGCAATTCGAAGTGGATGCGGCACACGAACGCAAACGTGTGTGCTACTTCGGCGCCGAGACGCGCCTCGAAAATCTCCTGAGCGTGACGCGGGGATATTCGCGAGTGCTCCTCGGCGCCCAGCCGTCCTTCAATCCTGCGGACTGGGCAAACATGTTGCGCTCGCATGGGTCGCTGCGCGGACAACTGAATCGAGCGCGGAATAAGGGAGTCGTGATCCGTGAATACTCCACAGCTCGTGTCGCTGCCGATCTGCGGATTCGCGGTTGCCTGATCGAGTGGCTTCGCAGCCGCGCCCTGCCTCCCCTTCACTTCCTGATCGAGCCGGAGACCCTGGAGCGATTGCACGATCGGCGCGTCTTTGTGGCGGAACTTCGCGGCGAGCCCATCGCATTCCTCATCGCCTCGCCCGTCCCGCGGCGGGCTGGCTGGCTCGTGGAGCAGATCATTCGCGGCCGACGCGCTCCGAATGGCACGGCCGAGTTGATGATCCATGCGGCGACCGAATCGTTCGCAGCCGAAGGAAGCCAATACGTCACGCTTGGGCTTTCTCCCATCTCCCGCCATGTCGAAGAAGAAATGCACGGTAATCCCGCGTGGCTTCGCGTGCTCCTCACGTGGCTGCGCGCGCATGGGCGCCGCTTCTACAACTTCGAGGGGCTGGACGCCTTCAAACGCAAGTTCCGGCCGCGCGTGTGGGAACCGGTGTATGCGATCTGCAATCAACCGCGCTTCTCGCCCCGCGTGCTCTTCGCAATTTCCTCCGCGTTCACGGATGGAAAGCCGATCCGCACGGGGCTGCGCGCGCTGCTGCAGGCGGCGGTGCACGAACTCACGAGCGCCCCCGTCTAGCACGGCCTTTCCTCGCTTCTTTAGGAACTCTCCCAGACTTTTACCAAAGCCTTACAATCTCCCGCGCAACGTCCATTTGCCCCTTGGGTTTGCTCGCACGAAGCCGGCGTTCCCGCGCAGGCAGAAAATCAAAACCTGAAATGAA
>CBHXZU010000848.1:0-2473 GCA_966125105.1 uncultured Prosthecobacter sp. | reverse complement strand
CCCGCGTCGCTTGAAAATCGCCACGGAGTCATGCAAGGCCTGCGCGATTCCGGTGGTGTGCGCGGGTTGCGCGCTCTCGAGCGTGGTGAGAATGCGATGCAGGTGGCGCTTCGTCCCGCCCGCGGGCACGTGCGCGGTGACCTTGTCGGTAAAAGTGGCGAGCGCGGCTTTGTCCCCCTGCGCGAGCATTAGGTAGGCGAGCGCCGCGGCGGTCTTGGCGGCAAGGATCGACTTCGCCTCGCGCTTGCCGCCCGCGTATTTCATCGACGCGCTGTGATCGACGAGCAGGTAGACGGTCATGTCTGTCTCCTCTTCGAACTGCCGCGCATACAGCCGGCGCGTGCGGCCGTAAACACGCCAATCGAGCCGCGCCAGCTCATCGCCGGGGACGTATTCCTTGTAGTCGGCAAACTCCGCCGCGGATCCGCGGTAGGGCGATTTGTGTTTGCCCACGTAGCTGCCCTCCACCGTCGCCTTCGCAAAGACGAGCAAGTCGCCGAACCGCTCGAGCTCGTGCACATTGAGCAACTGCGAGTGCGCCACCTTGGATGCAGGAGACTTCTCCCAGGGGAGGTGCGGTGGTTTGGGCAGGTTCATGGAACCAAGGGACTCATCGCGAGGAGCGATGATCGTCCACGTTCACACCGTTTCATGCGGCGGCTCCCGTGGTGCCGTGCGCGTAGGTCTTTTCCTTCACGGTGGTGAGCAGTTCTCTCACGACGTCCCGGGGTTTGCGCCCGGCGCCCGTCGCCCGATAATTTGTGATCACGCGGTGCTGCAGGACGGACATTGCCACTTCCCGCACGTCCTCGGTTTCCGCGGCGATACGGCCTTTGAGCAACGCGAGCGCCTTGGCTCCGAGCACGAGGAATTGGGACGCGCGCGGTCCGGCGCCCCACTCCACGAATTCCCTTGTGAGCGTTGGTGAATTGGCCGCGGCCGGCCTGGTCGCCCCGGCAAGTCGCACGGCGTAGTCGATCACGTGATCGGAGACAGGCGCCGCGAGCACGAGCCGCTGGACCGCCCGAATATCGTCAGCCGAAACCACCGCCGAGAGCGCCTCCGCCGCCCGCAACGTCGTGCGGCGGACGATCTCCATTTCCTCCTCATGCGCGGGATACTCCAGCACGAGCGAGAACATGAATCGATCGAGCTGCGCCTCCGGCAACGGATAGGTGCCTTCCTGCTCGA
Organism: uncultured Prosthecobacter sp.; assembly: GCA_966125105.1. GTDB lineage: Bacteria > Verrucomicrobiota > Verrucomicrobiia > Chthoniobacterales > Chthoniobacteraceae > SXWH01. Next base: position 1,282 of record CBHXZU010000848.1, on the reverse strand, counting down.
TCGGGTTCTGCGTCGCCACGACGAGAAATGGATCCGGCAAATCGCGGGTCTCCCCGGCGATGGTCACCCGGCGTTCCTGCATGGCCTCGAGCAGCGCGGACTGCGTCTTCGGCGGCGTGCGATTGATTTCATCCGCCAGAATCAGGTTCGCGAAGATAGGTCCCTGCATGTACTCGAACTCGAGCTTGCGGTCGCGCTCTTGGAGCAGTTCCGAGCCGATGATGTCGCTCGGCATCAAGTCCGGCGTAAACTGGATGCGTTTGAACGAGAGATGCAGCGTGTCCGCGAGGCTCTTCACGAGCAGGGTCTTCGCCAGGCCCGGCACGCCGATGAGTAGCGTGTGCCCGCGGGAAAAGAGGCTGACGAGCAATCCGCGAAGGATGTGATCCTGGCCAACGATCACTTTCCCGAGTTCCGACGTGATACGGTCGAACACGGACTTAACGGCCGACGGGGAAAGTTCGCTCATGCGTATTTAGGCGGTTAGTTAAGCCGAGCTTGAGGAGGTGCCAAGGCAAATGCGGACAGGATTCTGCCCACCTCGCGCACGCGCTCTGAGACGCGCGATCGTCGTCGTAAAGCACGTAAGCCAGGTTAATGCTCGCTTGGTGGGATCCTTCCGGGGTTCCTGCTAACAGTTACTGCGCGCTTGGCGTGTAGCGCGCGTCTTTGCAGACGTGAACGCCGCCATCGTAGGGTCCGACGATGATGCCTGCGTAACCCGGTTCCCATTTGAGCGGGAGATCCGCGCCTTTGAACTCCAGCTTTCCGCGGCCCGAACCCGAGAAGGACCTTCCTTCCGGGATCTCGAGGGAGAGAGGCTCGGCCCCGGTGGCGCGGCCGGTGGCGACCACCTGGCCATTAATCGATAACTCGAAAGCGCCCGTCGGGGAAACCCGGCTGATCACGTTGTAATCCGTGTCGTCCGCGAGCGGGAAGATCGAGGATGCCACGCGGGACATTTTGATCCGCTTGGTGTCGCCGCCAAGAAAGCCCACTTCATACCAATGTTCAGGCGTCGAAGCGCCGACGTTGTCCTTATTCACGTGCACGATGAATTGCCCGCGACCGTGCGGGTGGATGATCTGCAGCGGGTAGGCGGTGCCGCCTCGCTTGTAGGTAAAGGACCACTCGGAGCCAGTGCGGCTGGCGGCCGGCGGATTCTTCAAAAGCACGCCGATTGCGCCGCTCCTTCCATTTCCTTTGGGAGCGGCGAAGGGCACCACGTTGGGGCCGGGTGACTTTACCTCGCCCTTTGCCCTAATCTCAGAGGCGACTTCAA
>CBHXZU010000847.1:0-2475 GCA_966125105.1 uncultured Prosthecobacter sp. | reverse complement strand
GGGAGCCATGCTGCAGACGCAAGGCGTAGGCAGAGGTTTCATCCCGGCTGCTGCGGGAATCCAGGAATGGGAGTTGTTCACCCCGGCACCGTGAGAAGCCCATTCCTCGAACGTCCCAAGTCGACATGGACTCAGCGCAAGTGAGCCAATAAGCGGGAAATCGAGTGGCGCGAGTTGCCACCCCCCGAGGGCAAGCGGGAGCAAGCGGATTCGCTACTTCCGCAGCCGCCTTAACAAGCGCCTGGCGCGGCCGGCGAACTTTCCTTGTCGGCGTCGAACGTACGGCGGGCTCAGTTTCAGATCGCTGATCACTTCACGGCAAAGGCGTTCGGCTTCATCGCGGTCGCCCAACCCGACGCAAACTTCCGCCAATTCCACCTGCGGTTCGAAGTAGGAGTGCCGCGTAAGGTATTCCTCATACAGTTCCCGCGCGCCTTTGAGATCTCCCAATGCGCGACGGCAGCGAGCCGCTTCCCAAAGCAGATGCTCGTGGTCGTGATCGCGTCGTTCGGCGATGACTGACTCCATGAAAGGCCATGCTTCCTGTGGCTTGCCAAGGGCCGTGAGGCAGTAGCCCAGGCGAGCGCGGCTGTCGCGCAGCTTCGGGTCTTTCTTGATCGCAATGCGGTAGTTGGCTTCGGCCTCCGCATAACGTTTGCGCCCCCAAAGCGCGTCTCCGAGTTCTTCAAAATTGGCGGCGTTGCCCACATGCGCCGCGGCTGCTTCGAGGCTCGCGATGCGCTTTCGTTCGCTGCCACTGCGGAATAGCGCGTGCTCAAGCCGGGACCCTGGGTAGAGATAATAGAAAGAATACGCGATCGCGCCAATCGCGGGCAGGACCCACAAAATCCAAAGCCAGTAGAGCTCCCGATGGTTCCGCAAACAGTCGAGCATCAGGAGAACCTGGATGGCCAGGAAGACGACGCCGAGGATCGAGATCAGCCACGGCGGCAGCATCGTGTAGAGTTGATACAGCTGAAACATTGGAACGGTGCGGACTTATGCGGGCGGAACTTTCCAAGAGGTGAGCAAAGTCGATGCCCGATGCGGGCGCGGATGCTAGCGCCTAGCGCTCTCTGCGCAAGTTGCCCTGCACAAAGTGGTCCGGCGCCAGCCCGTAGATGCGCTTGAAGGCACGAGAGAACTGGAACTGGCTGGAAAAGCCGAGTTCTTCGGCGACTTCTTTTACCAGCAGGCCGGAGTCGAGGAGCAATGCTGCGGCGCGGTTCATTTTCAGCCGCATGAGAAAGTGATACGGCGTGCTGTGGGCGAAGCGTCGGAACACGCGGGATAGATGGACCGGTGTCATGTGACACGCCCGCGCCACATCTTCAGCTGCTTCCAAATGGAGATAGTTCTCTTCGATGAAGCGACGCGCGCGCTGATACGTCGTCATGGCGCGAGGCTCGGCGGATTGAGGAGGCAGAGCTTTCTGGTAAATTTTCAAAAGCAGGACGCGGAGATGCGCTGCGCAGAGTTTCGCCCGCACCTCATCCTCGGCGAAGGCGTCACGCTGAAGCGCGGAGAAGATCTCGAGCACCTCTTCGGGGGAGGAGATCTGCGCGGGAACCCACTTGCCGAGCAGCGTTGCCGCGAGCAGTCGGCCGGCTTCCTGGCCGACAAAATCCACGTAAAACTTGCGCATGGGGCTGGCCGGCTCGTTGCGGATGCGATGCGCTACGCCCGGCGCGTAGGCGAATGCGATGCCGGGACGCAAGGGATAGCGCTTTCCGCGCAGTTCGATCGTGCCTGCGCCCTCCGCGACGAACTCGATGCAGAGGTAGGGGAATGTCTTTCGCTCCACGACGTAGTCGGCGCGGAGTCGCTCGCAACCGCCGCAAACTACGGTGATCGGCGCGGAACGCTTGGGAGCGAGATCCAAGTAGTAACGATCAGCCTCGGTGACCTGGCTAGAGACGAAAGACGGGCGTTTTTCGGCGTCGGGATCGGCAGGCGGCATGGATTCGCACGTTAAGAATGCGCATGCATCGGTCAATCAACGCCATTCCATCTGCGCGCGTGCAGGCTACGGTGCGTGGTAATTCTTAATGAAATCCGCACTTCCCACCCGGCAGCTCGGCCGCACCGGCCTGCAGCTTCCCATTCTTTCTTTCGGCGCGTCGTCGCTCGGCGCGGAGTTTCGCAATGTAACGCTCGATGAAGTGCTCGCCAGCGTCCGCGTGGCGCTGGAATGCGGTATGAACTTCATCGACACGTCGCCATTCTACGGACGCGGCATGAGCGAGGTGTTGCTCGGCGTCGCTCTCAAAGGGGTGCCGCGCGAAAGCTACACGCTTTGCACGAAGCTCGGGCGCTACGATCTCGCGCATTTCGATTTTTCCGCGAAGCGTGTGGCCGAGAGCGTGGATGTGAGTCTGCACCGGCTCGGGACGGATCATCTCGATATTGTCCTCTGTCATGACATCGAGTTTGTCCCGATGCAGCAGATCGTGGATGAAACGCTACCCGCCCTTC
>CBHXZU010000846.1:0-2491 GCA_966125105.1 uncultured Prosthecobacter sp. | reverse complement strand
AACCGGCTCGACGCGAGCCGGGTCGTTCCGATTTCCAGCGCGACAGTGATCGCATCATCTTCTCCAGCGCGTTTCGCCGGCTGCAGGATAAGACTCAGGTCTTTCCACTCGCGGAGAACGACTTCGCCCGGACACGACTCACGCACTCTCTCGAAGTTGGCAGCGTCGGCCGCTCGCTCGGCACACGCGTCGGCGCGGAGATCTGCGCGCGGCACAACCTCGGCACCGAAATTGGCATCAATGCCCCGGACTTCGGCGACATCGTGCACGCGGCATGCCTCGGCCACGATTTAGGCAACCCGCCCTTCGGCCATAGCGGTGAGGATGCCATCCAGCATTGGTTTAAGAGCAACAGCCCGCACGCGCAAAAGGCCCGCGAGGGTTTGACCGAAACGGAGATCGCGGACGTCGAACGCTACGAGGGCAACGCGCAGGGCTTTCGCATCATCAGCCGCCTGCAAATGCCGGATAACGTCGGCGGCTTGCAGCTTACCAACGCCACACTCGGGGCATTCACCAAATACCCACACGCCTCCAAAATCGGCCCCGTCGAGCACACCGGCACGAGCTTGAAGAAGTTTGGCTTCTTTCAATCGGAGCGGGAGCACTTTGCCTGGGTCGCGGAAAAAACCGGCCTGATTCAGCGGGGCCCTGAGTGTTGGGCGCGGCATCCTCTCGTCTTCCTCGTCGAAGCGGCCGACGACATTTGCTACCGGCTCGTCGACTTCGAAGATGGCGCGCGACTCGGGTATCTGACGTATGAAGAGGTTCGCGACGCCTTCTGCGCGAGCCTGCCGCCGACCCGGCAGCCACGCGACGTGCACGCGATGTCCTCGCGCAAGGCGGCAATCGAAATGAGGCGCGCCATGGCGATCGGCGAGTGCCTTTGGCAATGCACGACGGTCTTCCTCGACAACGAAAAGGAGATCCTCGAAGGCCGCTTCGACCAGCCGCTCGTCGACGTGATCCCCGCGGCACCCGCGCTGAAAGAAATTCAAAAGCGCAGTCGCGAAACGATCTACGCCACCGATCGCGGCGTGCAGATCGAGATTGCAGGATATGAAGTGCTCGGCGGTTTGCTGAACTACTTCATGAGCGCGATCAACGATCTCGCCGAGAAGAAGGACGACGCCGCGCACCGCAGTCACAAGCTGGCCAAGCAGTTGCCGATGGAATGCGTGCGCGCTGCCCGCGAAGCCGGTCCTTACGAGCGCCTCATGCGCCTGCTCGATTTCGTGAGCGGCATGACCGATGGCTTCGCCGTGACGCTCTACCGCAGCGTTGCCGGCATCACACTGCCGGGGACGTAAGTTCTCCGCTGCCCTGAAAATTCCCGCTTGGTTCGGCAGCTCCGTGGAGGAATGGTGGAGGGCTACTCATGCTGAATGCCCTGATCCACTTTCTCGAACGGCTCCAAGTCACCCTGGAGCAACTCGGAGGCTGGGGCATCCTCGCATTCGCTGGGATCTTCCTCGTCGTGCAGTTGGTGTTGATCCCCGGCGCGCCACTCGCCATCGCCGCGGGATTCTTCTTCGGGTTCGGCAAAGGCCTGGTTGCGGTCATGCTCGGCTGCCTCCTCGGGGCCACGGTGAACTTTTGGATCGCTCGCAGTCTCGCGCGGGGGTGGGTGCAGCGGAGGTTTGGCGGGAATCCCAAGTTCCGCGTCATCGATCGAGCGGTCGAGCGCGAGGGTTGGAAGATCGTGACGCTGCTGCGCTTTGTCCCGATCCCGTTCGGCCTCTCGAACTACAGCTACGGACTCACGGGCATCCACTTCGTTCCCTACTTGCTCGCGACATTCTTCGGCGTCATCCCCGCAAACAGCCTCCTCGTGTGGATCGGGGCCACCTCGCAAGGCGAACTCGCCGCTGTGCTCGGCAAAGGCCGCGCCCGGCATCCGCTCGAATACGTTCTCCTCGTCGTGGGCTTCATCGCTGCGATCATCGTCCTGCGCCATATTACGAAAATCGCCCGCGCCGCCGTCGCTCGCGGCAACGAAGCGGAAGCGTAGGGATGCTGGATTTCCTCCTGCGCTTCGCGGCTTCTCCATTATATTCCGCGCGCCATGTGTGGCCGCTATACGCTGACCTCACCCGATAAAATCGCCGAGCGCTTCGCCGTCCAGGCGGACATCGAACTCCTGCTCGCCCGCTACAATGTGGCGCCGACGCAGCAAGTCCCCGCGATTCTCGACGAAGATCCCGCATCACTCACCGCGCTTCGCTGGGGCCTGATTCCCCCGTGGGCAAAGGACGAAAAAATCGCCGCCAGCCTGGTGAACGCGCGCTGTGAAACCGTCGCAGACAAGCCCGCCTTTCGAAATGCCTACAAGCACCGCCGCTGCCTGGTGCCCGCCGACGGTTTCTACGAATGGCAAAAAACTGGCCTCGGCAAAGTGCCGCATCGCTTCACGTTGAAAACCGGCGAGCTCTTCGCCTTCGCGGGTCTTTGGGAAAGTTGGCGCAAACCCGACGGCACGCCCGTCCGCACC
>CBHXZU010000845.1:0-2494 GCA_966125105.1 uncultured Prosthecobacter sp. | reverse complement strand
CTCGCCGGCAATCCGGAGCTTTCCGTTACGCCGCGCCGCGCGCAGCTCGCACTGATTCCGCTGGCCGCCTTGCTCTATGCCAAAGCGGATGGACGAGTCCTGCATCGCCTCGCATTCGACCTGCCAGCTAACTTGCGCGTGCTGGCGTCCGAAGCAACGTTGCAGGATTGGATCGCAGCCAGTGAGGCTTCGCGAGCTCGCATGATCACTCAACTCTTCCCGGGCGCGAAACCGGACGCGATGCAACTATGGCTGGACGTCCGTGGTGCCGTGGAGCGGAAGCAAATCGCTTCGACCGAGCCTCTCGCCACGCTCGTGCGGGTTTCGGAGCTACCGAAGCCGACCGCGCCGGTCGCCGTGAAACAGACTCGACCCAAGTATCCATTTGAAATGCGACGGGCCGGAATTACCGGCGAAGTGGTCGTGAGATTTCGCGTCAAGGAGGACGGTGGGGTGACGGAGTTGGCGGCCGAGCGCTCGAGTCAGCGCGAATTTGAAGGGGCTGCTATTGCCTGTGTCGCCGAGTGGCGATTTCGTCCCGCTACGCTAGGCGGGAAACCGATCTCGGTCGTAATGAGTGTCCCCATCGTTTTCTCGCTGGGGGAAGAATAGTATCGCATCAAGTCGGGTGTCTCCATCGCCGCGACGACCGCGTTCCGGTATATCGGGAACAACCCGCTCCTCAACGCCGCTAGTCATTTCGCCCAGCGGCAGCCGCGCAATGATGGCCCACGTCAAGTTCGGTTTCACAGCACGGGCTTCCTCGCGGGCCAGTGGCAGCACGAGCGTCGGCGATTGCCCCTTTGCCAAGAAATCCTCCGGCCAGCGGCTGCCATAGGGCAGCACGTTTATCGCGGTATTTCCATCCGACCCGCTGAATAGCTGGGCCGGCCAGGACACGGTCAGCTTCGCCGTGTCGGCGTCGTAAACGCTTTCCGCGGCCACCGGCAGAATCAGGCGGCCGGACAGCTTGTCGGTGCTCCCTTCCAACTCACGTTTCCGTCGCGCCTGAAATTCCGCCGTCGTCTCAAACTCATCCTTTTTAAGATTCTGGATTGGTTCGAGCTGCTTGGCCACTTGGACCACCACACCGCTCGCGCCAGCGACCTCCAGCGCCTCCGGACCCACGCTCGCCTGATATTCTTTTGCGAGCAGCTGTAGAATCTCCGCACCGGACATCGACGTCACTGCGCCGACCATGCAGATGCCGACGCGCAAGATTCGGTGCAGAGATCGGAGCGGGCGATGCTGGAACATCACGGTAAGAATGGGGGTGTGTCTGCGTCGGCGACGCGAAGCAGACGGGAGTGAAACGCCAGCATTAAAGATTTCGCCTATACCAACCGCAATCCTGTTCCCTGACATCCATCTCGGTCGAGGCGCATGAATTTGTTGGATTGGGGATGTGTCGAAGCCTAAGACGCAGAGCGTTCCCCGCTCAACTTGCCACCATGAAGTTCCTCGCTTCGCCCGAAGCTTTGCTCGCTGAGATTTCTCGCCTCGCGCGTGACTACGATCATTTCGACTGGGCCGTGGCTTGGGCGTCCGCCGGACACGCCGCCTTCGATGCGCTGCTAAAACATCAGAAGAAAATCCGGCGCGTGGTCATCGGCACTCAGTTCCATCAAACCGATCCCGCCTTTATTGATGCGCTGGCCCACGTCCCCCAAGTGCGCTACCGACTCGATCAGGAGGGATTGAACGGTGTGTTTCATCCCAAGCTGTATCTGTTTTCTGACGATCCGGACCAATGGGAGGCCGTGGTCGGTAGCGCCAATTTCACTCGCGGCGCGTTTGCTCGGAACGTGGAGCATGCCATCCTCGTTAGCTCATCCGACCGGGGCGAGGGAATGACTTACGAGAACTTGGCCACTGAGGTGGAACGTTTGTGGCAGAATGGACGGCATTTCTCGCCGGCTGAACTTGCCGCCTACCGGTTGCGCCATGCCGCGAACCGTAAGCTTCTGGATCGCGCCGCCGGCCACGACGACCGGCAACGCCGACGGGGCAGCATCTATGAGCGCAAGCTGTTGAATCTATCGTGGCGGGATTACGTGCGAAAACTAAAGGGGCGACAGGAAAAATATTTCGCCGACCGGCTGACGGTCATACGCGAGGCCCAAAAAATTTGGGCGGCTGAGCCTTCATTTGACAAACTTTCGACGGAAGACCGCAAGAAGATCAGCGGCACCGCTTCAGAGAAGGTCATTCGTTGGCGGCTGTTCGGCAGCATGCGGGGCGCTTTCAAATTCACGAAGGCCCTGCGCGCCGAAAATCCCGCGCTTTTGGCGGCGCTCGATCACATTCCGCTGACCGGCGAAATTCAGGCGCGCCACTATCACGCCTTTATTCGCCAGATGAGCCGTGCTTTCGTCCAAGCGAAGGAATTCGGCGCCCTTGGCGTCGCCACGCGACTGCTCTGCCTGCGCCGCCCCGACTATTTTGTCTGTCTCGACAAGAAGAACAAAGCGGGAGTGTTCGCTATGCTCGGCGT
>CBHXZU010000844.1:0-2494 GCA_966125105.1 uncultured Prosthecobacter sp. | reverse complement strand
AGAAGTGGTGCGCGGTGCAGGGTTCGAACCTGCGACCTTCCGCGTGTGAAGCGGACGCTCTACCGCTAAGCTAACCGCGCATTCCCGTTAAACGGGGCGCGAATAAGAGCAGATTCGTCGCGCGACGCCAGCGGAATTTTCGCGCCTCTCCCGCAAATGCCTTTTCGCTTCCAGCCTTCGCTGCTTCATTGCGCGCCCGCTTCGACCTTATGCCGCTCCATTCCCGCCGCCGCGCCTTCACGCTGCTCGAGATTTTCGTTGTTCTCGGGATCATTGCCTGCCTGCTGGCGCTGCTCGTCCCATTTTTTCTTCGCCTGCGGGAAGGCGGCCGCGCGGGACAATGCGCGCGCAACATGCAAGAGATCGGAAAAGGGATCCTGGACTATGCGAAGGATCATCAGGACCAGCTTCCCGGCCCCCTTTCCACCGACCAATACCCGGTCGCGAGCGCCGGCCAGCCACCGCGTGATGGCCAGCTGCTGAAGCACATCGCCAAATATCTCGAGCAGCCCGCGAACTCCGAAAATGGCGCCGAGAACGCCTCCTCGATCTTCACCTTCCCGGCCTGGCAACGGAACTCCGATCGGACGACCGATTCGCCGGTATTCCTGATCAACAACGAAGTCGCCATGCCCTTCGGTCAGCCTGTGTGGGGCGGGAGCGGCAAGGCCCCGCTCAAGTTGTCGCAATTGCCCGAGTGGAAGCGAGTGGTCGGCGGAAAAGAGCTCCCGGCCGATCTCTCGAAAGTCTGGGCGTTGACCGAAGCCGACCGCGAAATCGCAAAGATCCTCAAAGTCAACGAGCCCTGGGTGCAGCGCATGCCCCCCCGCGCCCTCCACTACAACCACCGCAACGCCCTCTACTTCGACTGGCACGTCGATAACCTCGGGCTTTAGCTGGTGAGCAGGTGAAGAGGTGAAAGGTTGAACCGGTAAAAGGGTGAAAGGGTGAAAGGGTGAAAGGGTGAAAGGGTGAAAGGGTGAAGAGTCAGCGCGTCGTCCTGAGTGCCTGAGAAGTCGTTAAAACGAGCCTTCGTTTGGCAAGAACCGGAAAGGAATGAGCGTGTGAAAATCCCGAGCAGGAAAAGCCGGTCATCCGGATGGAGCTTCAAGCGACTGAAGGACCCCGCACCATCCACGAGAGACCCATCGTCGGAAGTCATTCGGGAGCCGTCCAGGGCCGCACGCGCCTATTTCCCGACCAGCGTCGTCTCCCGCCTTTCAACCATCGACGACGGCGCTTTCGGAATCGCCTCGCCTGTATCCTTCTTCGGCTTCGGCCACCAAAGCGCAGCAATCTCCATCTTAAGCCAGCGCCCAATCCCCTCAAACAGCAGTCGTCCACTAACTTTCGGCTCCGGCGTGAATCCGCCAATCAGCAACCGCCAGCCCGCATTTTTCTCCCCATATTTTCCCGCCGCCAACTTCTTGCGGGCAAGATGGGAGAGCCGCCGGTTGTAAAACGAGATCAGCGCCGAAGCGATCCGCCCCGGACGACCGTCGAACGGGAACTGCGAGAACATCGTCGCCGGATCGCGGTAAACCTGCGTCACCGGCCCCAAGTGGTACGTGGCAATGTCCATCAGGAACGCCGCTGCCATGAGCTCCGCGTCCCCGAGGTAGAAGTATTTGTCGCGGTAGATGCATTCAAACCAGCTGCGGAAGCAGAACTGGAAGCGGCGGTTGTAGTCCGCGAGCATCTGCTCGAGCCCCTTCGCGCAGCTCTTCTCCGGCCCGGTTTCCCTGGCGACCATCTCCGCCACGCTCGCCGCGGTGAACGCGCAGAAATCGAGGCCCGGACTGTAAAGCGGATCGAGAAACCCCGATGCATCGCCGACACACGCCCACCCGTCGCCCGCGACTTGGTGCACCCGATAAGGCAATTGGCTGAAGGCCCGCTGATCGCCCTCGATCGGCCGGGCGTCCCGGAACAGCTCACGCCCTACTGGATGCTCCCGGCAATGCGTCAGGACACGCTCGCCGATCGAGCCGCCTTCCGGCGGACGATACAGCCGCGAGTCGTAAACGAGGCCGATGCTCACGTCACCGCCCTTCAAAGGGATGATCCAAACCCACCAGCCGTAGCCGCACAGGTGATTCGTCGCCCAGCCGCGAGCGGTCCGCGTGGCTTCCATCCACTGCGGAAAGCGCTCGCGCAATTCGTGCCCGTCCCAATCTGCGACACCAGTGAACCGCGCCCACAGCGTGTTCGTCGGGTGCTCCGTCATCGCCTCAAAATTACCGAGCTTCCGCGCCAGCACCGCGGCCCGACCGCTCGCATCCACGACCCAACCGGCCGTCAATTTCCGCGTTTCTTCCCCTACCTTGATCGAAAGGACATTCTTCCCGGCCCCGCCGAGTTCCACCGAGTTCAACCGCGCCGGACGCCACAGTTCGCATCCCGCTTCCACCGCAGTTTTCAGGACGTGCTCATCCAGCGTTGCGCGATCCACCTGGAAGCCCGCCAGCCGCGAATTGTAACGCGCGCCGAGTTC
>CBHXZU010000843.1:0-2530 GCA_966125105.1 uncultured Prosthecobacter sp. | reverse complement strand
CTTTCACGCTTTGCGACGCTTGCGGCCGTTCGTGGAGCGCGGGCAGGTGTCATGAGACGGTTCGCCAAATCCTGGAATCCCAAAATCCTGTCTTCCCATTTTGCGCGGTCTCCGGAAGTTGTGGCCCGACGTGCAGATCGATATCCTCAGCTTGTTTCCGCAAATTGCCACCGCCGCGCTTGGTGAGAGCATGATGCGCCGGGCACAGGCCAAAGGCCTGGTGCAGTTTCGCTCGCTCGATTTGCGCGACTGGACCCACGACAAGCATCGCACGGCAGACGACTCGCCATATGGCGGTGGGCAAGGGATGGTGATGAAATGCGGGCCCATCTTCGAGGCCATTGAGGCCATTCAGACGCCCGGAGCGCGGGTGGTATTCATGAGCCCGTGTGGACGACGCTTTGATCAGGCGATTGCGCGGGAATACGCGGACCGCGGGGGGCACGTCATTTTTCTCTGCGGGCACTATGAGGGGGTCGATCAACGGGTGTTGGACGAGTTGGTCGACGATGAATTGAGTATCGGAGATTACGTGCTCACGAATGGCGTGATCGCATCAGTCGTTGTGGTCGATGCGATCGTGCGCTTGTTGCCCGGTGTGCTCGGGGATGCGAATAGCGCGCCTGATGACAGCTTCGAAAGCGGGTTGCTGGAGTATCCGCACTACACGCGACCGGAAGAGTTTCGCGGGGCAAAGGTGCCGGAAATCCTGTTGAGCGGGAATCACGGTGCGATTGCGAAGTGGCGTCGGCAACAGGCGATTGAGCGAACACGCGAGCGGCGGCCCGATCTGCTGCCGCCGGATGCGAAGTGAGCGGCGAGTGAGCCTCAACGAACGCAACGTCTGACCCGGTCGAGCCTTGGAGCGACGCAAGGAGGGGTGCCTGGAAAGGCTCCCTTCCTTGCGGTTTTCGACGTTCGCGGCTCGGCTTGGTTGGATCGGGCTTTCTTGCGCTGCCCTACATCGCAAGCAGCTTCGCGTAGATCCCGCCGAAGCCGCCGGAGCTGAAGACGGCGACGACGTCGCCTGGTTTGCTAATCTCTTTCAGGCGCTCCACGATCGAGTCGGGGCCGGTTTCCGCGTAGGACGGATGTCCGGCGGCGGTGAGCTCGGCGACGAGCTTGGGGACGTCCAACGCTTCGCCCGCTCCAAAACGCTCCGGGCGATCGACCGGAGCCATGAGCGTGCCGTGGCCTTCCTTCAATGCCGCGGCGAGTGCTTCGTAGATTTCCGCGCGGCACATCGTATTCGCCTTTGGTTCCACCACTGCCCACACGCGGGCGCGTGGGAAACGCAGGTGGAGGGCGCGCAGCGTCTCGCGCAGGTTGGTGGGATGTTTGCCGAAGTCCTCGATGATCTTCACCCCGCGGGCCTCACCGCGGAGCACCTGTCGGCGCAGCACACCCTTGAAGGTCGCCACTGCGTTTTCAATATCCGCGAGCGAGATGCCGTAATGATGCGCCGCGACAATGGCCATCGCGGCATTGCGCACGTTGAACTCGCCAAACATCGGCAGCGCGAACCGTGTCTTCAGCAGGCTGAAGACCGTGCCTCCGGAGCCTGTTTCGATATGCGTGATGCGCGTCGTCGCGTGTTCGCCCAATCCGATCGCGTATTGGATCTTCGTCTTGGAAAGCGCAGCGACGTCTCGGGCATTGACGTCATCCGCGTTGTAAAGCAGCACGCCATTTCCCGGCACCACGCGCAGCAGCAACCCGAAGGCGCGCTTTACCGCGGCGATGTCGGGGTAAATGTCCATCTGGTCGAGTTCGACCGCGTTGAGGATCGCGAGCTCCGGCAGGTAGTGGGCAAACTTCGGTCCCTTATCGAAGAAGCACGTGTCGTATTCGTCGCCCTCGAGCACCGTATATTCGCTTTCGTGCAGGCTCGCGCCTTGCCCGAGATCCTCGGCGATGCCGCCGATCATCCATGCGGGATTCTTTTTCGCCACGCGAAGGATGTGCGTGAGCAGCGATGCCGTCGTGGTTTTGCCGTGCGTGCCGGCCACGACGAGATTGCGGCGTCCACGCAGGAAGAAATGGCGGAGCGTTTCTGGCAACGATTGGTATGGGAGACGCCGATTGAGCACTTCCTCGAGCTCTGGGTTACCGCGCGAGATGACGTTCCCAACCACGACGAGATCCACGCGTTCAGGAAGGTTTTCCGGGCGGTAGCCCTCGCTGAGAGTAATGCCCTTGTCGCGGAGAAAGTCCGACATTGGCGGAAAGACGCCGCTATCCGAACCTGTCACCACGTATCCCTGCTCCTGCATCGCCGCAGCGACGGCCCCCATGAGCGAGCCGGCCTCCTTGATGGAGAGGCGCGTGCTCCAGTCATGGCAGTGGCGGCGCAGGTCCTCGGGGACGCCGGCGACGATCTGCGCGTAGTAACCCGCGTTGCCGGGGGAGTCGCAGAAATGGACCTCGCAGTTCCGGTCACGCAGGAGCCAGGTGATGATCTCGGCGAAGCGCTCGGGCGTCCAATCCTTGAGGTCGAAGACGGACTTGGCGCACACGAAAACCTTGGTGC
>CBHXZU010000842.1:0-2542 GCA_966125105.1 uncultured Prosthecobacter sp. | reverse complement strand
ATTGTTCTCACAAGCTTCCCCTGCTGGCAATACTCATTATGCACCTCGACCGGGGAGATAGCAGGCGCGAGAAAAACCGGCGCAAAGAGCATTTTGAAGCTCCCGCGTTCTTCCGCCCGCGTCCATCCGTTGCCAAATCTATTTCCGGTTAGCGCAGTTACCGAACCTGCAAATAGGGTTCGTCTGAGTCTCCAGATATCGGAACAATCAGCACTCGCTCGTGCCTTACTTCGTCGAACGCTGGAGCACAAACGTTCGTGTCTGCTCCGCGTCGTCGAATGATTTGGGAGAATCCGGAGCTCCTGGAATTCGACCAACGAGCGTAAGCGTGTCGCCTTCCAATTTGTAAATCCCACGCGACACCTTGCCGACGAAGCTCTCCTGCGGACACGCCGTAATCGTGCCGTCCATTTGCTTTGGAGCTTTGTCCGGCCGCAACTCGAGCGTCGCCTTGTACCACTCCTGCGGATTTGCGCCAACAAACGAGACCGTCTTGTCTGTGATCGTCAGGTTGCACTTCCCGGCAGCTTCCCGACCTTTCTCCACGCCTTCCCACGAGCCCTGGAGGAGCTTCCATTCGGCCTCAACAGGCGCGGCCGGCTCTGCAGGAGCCTGCGCGCGCGTTGGAGATGCGGGTATTGCGAGCACAGCCAGGCAGGCAAGGGCGACCGAGGCGACGTAGCGTTTCATGGAGAGGAATTGTCACGCTGGGCTAACGCGCGTCGATTGCCAGCATAAAATCCTGCCGCGCAGAGCGACCCGCGTTTCGCGATTCGCCACCGCGTGCTCGACAGCGTGGCGTTCTTTTTCAACGTTCCTCGGCCACAATGGCTGAAGAAAAGATCAACGTTCACCAAAAAGCGCTGAAGGTGAACCTCGACCGACGCTGGTATGGAAGTTTCGCGGAGATTGGCGCCGGGCAGGAAGTGGTCCGCTGGTTCTTCCGCGTTGGCGGCGCAAGCGGGACGGTGGCGAAGAGCATGTCGGCTTACGACATGGCGGTAAGCGACGCGATTTACGGCAGCACCGAACGGTATGTGTCGCGCAGCCGCCTGCAGGCAATGCTCAACACGGAGTTCGGCCTGAATATCGAGCGTCTTTCCGGGACGCGCGGCGATCACACGTCTTTCTTCGCGTTTGCGGATACCGTCGCTACGCGCAACTTCGCCGGCACGAATGAATGTCACGGATGGATGGGCGTAAAGTTCCAGGCCCAGCCACGCGACGAACCCAGCCAGGTAATCCTTCACGTGCGTTTGCTCGACCAGGATGCCCAGGCGCAGCAGGAGGCCCTTGGGATCGTGGGGGTGAACCTCTGCTACGGCGCTTTCTTCCTGCACCACGAACCGGAGGCGCTCGTCGAGAGCTTGCTCGATGGATTGACCACCGGCCGCATCGAGATCGACATGATTGAGTTTAGCGGCATCGAGTTTCGCAATGTCGATAATCGCCTGATGGCGCTGAAACTCGTGCAACTGGACCTCAGCGGCGCCGCGATGTTTGGCCCCGATCGCGCGGTGTTGCAGCCCAGCGAAGTTTTCCATCGCAAAGCGGTCCTCGTGGAGCGCGGCAGCTTCCGTCCCGTCACCCACGTGAATGTGGACATGATGCGTTCCGCCATGGAGAAGTTCACGGTCGCGGAACAGGTGAAAGGCAAACCCGTGGTCCAGGTGATGGAACTAACCATGCACAATCTGCTCGCCACGGGCGCCATGGACCGGCGCGATTTTTTGGCGCGCGCAGACGTGCTCAGCGCATGTGGAATGACGGTCCTGATCAGCGATTTCAGCGAGTTCTTCCGTCTCGCGGGATACCTCGGGCGAATGACGAAGGAACGCATCGGCTTGGTGCTGGGTGTTTCGACTCTCCTCGAAATCTTCGACGAAAAATATTACTCCGCCTTGGAAGGAGGAATCCTCGAAAGCTTCGGGCGGCTCTTCAAAAACGACCTCAAGCTCTTCGTCTATCCGCTCCAGGAACAGGTGAGTGGCACCCTGAGCACTGTCGAGACCCTGAAGGTCGCGCCGGAGTTGCAGAAACTTTTCGAATACCTCCGTGATCGTGGCAGCTTTGTGGGGCTGGATAATTTCAATCCGGACTACCTGCCGATCTTCAGTCGCGACGTGCTCAAGCGCATCGCCGCGCAAGACGAGACGTGGGAACAGATGGTGCCCGAGGCCGTCGCCGATTTGATCAAAAAGCGGCGGTACTTCGGCTACCGGCCCGCGTGATTTGTCCCCTAGATTTCTTTCGCTGCCGGGGAAGCACCTTCCTCGGCGAAGTTTCTCAGGAATACACTGGCGCTTTTCGCGTCTAACGTTGAACGGAGCGTTCGACTTTCCAGTCGAAGGACTTCGCTCGTCTCAACTGCAATCTATCCATGAAACTCCATCACCTCTTCATTGCCGCGGCAGCCGTTGGCTTCAGCGCGTGTACCGGCCAGGCCGCTCCGAAGGACTGGGTCGGCAAAGAAATGCCCCAATTGGGCGTCGATTACCTCGACAAAAAACCTGACCTCAAAGGCAAACCCGCCATCGTTGAG
>CBHXZU010000841.1:0-2561 GCA_966125105.1 uncultured Prosthecobacter sp. | reverse complement strand
CCAACCGTTGATTCAAGGGAATGCGATGCTCGTCGCAGTAGTCGGTAATTTTGACGCCGCGCACCAGTTCCATCACGAAATAGGGGCGCCCCGTCTCAGCCGCGCCCGCATCCAGGACCTGCGCGATGTTGGGATGATCCATCAATGCCAACGCCTGCCGCTCCGCCTGGAAGCGCGCGATGACACTGGCAGTATCCATGCCCAACTTAACGAGCTTCACCGCAACCTGGCGGCAGATCGGTTTCGCTTGCTCTGCCAAATACACGGCTCCGCAGCCGCCTTCTCCGAGTTGCTGAAGGATTCGATAAGGGCCGATCCACCGGCCGATTTGGTCGTCCGGGACCTGCGATTCACGAGGGATCAGCGGTTTGACGTCTTTTGCTGGGATGGCGTCAGCGACTGCATCAAGCTTGGCCTCGGCATCGGCAAAGAACGTCTCCGCGCGCGCATCGTCGGACAGCATCGCTTCCACCGCTGCGCGGACGGAAGGATCGCCGGCACAGACGCCCTCCAGGAAAGCCCGGCGCACCTCCGGGTCTGGGAGATCCCGGGCGGTGAGAAAAATGGCGTCTTCGATTTTGCGTCTTACGGCGGCATTCACATCCCACTCACGAGTCGGCGGTGTCGCAACGGCAGTAAAGTCATTCACGACTGCGGATCCACTGGAAGAGCCGAGCCTTCGCAGCCGCCCATTCCCGCTCCACGGACCGCTCACCGATGCCCAAAGTCTCGCTGACTTCGCGATTCGTGAGTCCTCCAAAAAACTTTAAAACCACGATGCGCGCTTGTTCTGGATCCTCCTGCTCGAGCTTCTTCAAAGCCTCGTCGATAAGGAGGACATCCTCAGCGGGAGGCGCCTCGGCGAGATCCACGCGCTGAAAGTCGAGGCGCTCCATTTCCCCGCCGCGTTTGCGGGCTGCTTTGCGTCGAGCGACATCGATCAGGATGCGGCGCATGGCATTGGCTGCGGCTCCGAAAAAATGCGCGCGATTCTGCCATGTTCGCTCTCCGTCGCGCACCAACTGCAGCCAGGCCTCGTGAGCTAAAGCGGTGGCCTGAAGTGTCTGCCCCGCTGCTTCGCACGCCATTCGAGCAGCAGCCATGCGCCGCAACTCGTCGTAAACACTCTTGAACAACTCGTCCCGCGCATGGCTCTCCTGCCGGCTGGCAGCTTGAACGAGCAGCGTGATGTCCTTCATTCCCTCGGGAGAATCTTTCGACGCCGCCTTCATCCCAGCAACCGATTTCTGCCGGTAACGTTCCCCGGATACGCCGCGCGAGGAGTCGCGCCAGGCATGCGAATGCGACAATGAGGATTCCGGCTTCACTGTTACTGGGTGGCGAGAGAGGCGCTAGCGGCCGTGGGGCGGGCTGGGGTCGGTCCACAGACCGAGCTCTGACAGCTGCGTGGATTTGTCGCCGTTGTTGGCGGTGACTTCCAGCCGGTAGAACCGGTAGCTCTTGGTGTTCGCAAGGTTGTAAGCGTTCACCTGGCAGCGGGTGGCGAATGTTTGATTGCTGCGCGAGTCCAGCGTGGTCCACGTGGCTCCATCCCGGGAACCGCAGAAGTTCCAATTCTTGGGATCTCGCGCGGGCACGTCGATGGCACTGGTGACGGTGTAACGTTTGACCACCTGCGCCTTGCCTGCGCCCAAGTCGTACTGCAACCAACTCTGCGTCGAGCTGAGCCATTTCGAGCCGGCATTGAAGTCGAAGGCATTTGCGGCTCCCTGCGGGCCGCTCGGGTTGTTGCCGCTGTCGGTGGCCGCGCCACCGACGGCAACGTTCACCATCGGGCTGGCTGGCGTCGCGCTGTCCTGCGGCGAGGGGCCGCTCGCTCCGGCGGAGTTGATGGCCGTGACGACGTAATGATAGGTCGTGCCGTTTGTGACCGCCTTGTCGATGTAGCTGCTGCCGGTGATGCCCGATGCAGCCAATGAATAGGGACCACCGTTCGACGTAGCGCGTTTCACCGCGTAGCTGGTGGCTCCGAACGATGGCTGCCACCGCAGCGGCACGACGCTGTTGCCGGGCGAGGCGAGGAGTGCGGCCGGCGCCACGGGGATGTCAAATGGCGCGCCGCCATTTCCGCCCGTGATCTCGACGTTGCTAAACGTGGAGGTGTTCAGCGTGCCCTTGGCGCTCGAACAGACCACCAGGCCGACGTAGAGCGTGGCTGGGGGAGCGTCCTTGAAGCGGCCGACATCCGTGGCTGCCCAGTCGGTGCCGTCGGGAGACACGTAGCCGGTGACGATGTTTCCGATGCGCTCGAGTTTCACCCAATAAGACGGCGTGGTGCCGGGAATGGGGTAAGCCTTGTTGCTATAATTGGTGCCGCCATAGACGGCGAGACCCTGGATATTCTGCTCGAACTGGACCTTGGGAGTAACTGCCATCCAGGTACGGGGAGCGCCTTGATCGAGGCTTGCGCGCATCATCACGACGGCTTTGGCGGAAGGGCTGGTGTTCTGCACCGATTGGACCTTCGCGATGATGGCGCAGTCGCCGGTGATCGCTTTGCAAGCGAAGTGGCAACTGTCGCTCTTTTCGCCCCACATATC
>CBHXZU010000840.1:0-2574 GCA_966125105.1 uncultured Prosthecobacter sp. | reverse complement strand
TACGTTCCGCCCCCTTTCGTTATGAGCAAGAACCTGAACGTAGCCATCGTTGGAGCCACTGGAGCCGTCGGAGTCGAGATGATGAAGACGCTCGAGAAGCGCAATTTCCCCGTGGCGAAACTCAAGCTTCTTGCCTCGGCACGTTCGGTCGGCAAGCGACTCCCCTTCAAGGGTGAAGAGGTCGCAATCGAGGAACTCCGCGAAGACAGTTTCGCCGGAGTCGACGTCGCGCTCTTCAGCGCCGGCGGCGGCATCAGCAAGAAGTTCGCGCCTTTCGCCACGCAGGCCGGCGCAGTCGTCGTGGATAATTCCTCGGCCTTCCGCATGGAATCCGACGTCCCGCTCGTGGTTCCGGAAATCAATGGCAACGACGTCGCGGCCAATCGCGGCATCATCGCCAATCCGAACTGCACCACGGCGATCACGCTGATGGCGCTCTACCCGCTGCACCAAGCCTTCGGCGTGAAGCGCGTCATCGCCTCCAGCTACCAGGCCGTCAGCGGCACCGGCGCGCAGGCGATCGAAGAACTCCGCGCCCAAGTCGAGGCCCTTGCCGCCGGACGTCCGGTTGAGAAGAAGGTTTACCCGCACCAGATCGCGTTCAACGTCCTCCCGCACGTCGATAGCTTCCTCGAATCCGGCTACACGAAGGAAGAGATGAAGATGCAAAACGAAGGCCGTCGCATCATGCATCACCCGGACTTCAAAGCCTCGGTGACCTGCGTCCGCGTGCCCGTTTATCGCGCCCACTCCGTCTCGGTCACCGCCGAGTTCGAGAAGCCCGTCACGGTGGAAGCCGCTCGCGCCGTCCTCGCGAAGGCGCCCGGACTCGACATCGTGGACGACCCGAGCACAAACACCTATCCGCTCCCGCTCAACGTCGCGGAGAAGGACAACTGCCAGGTCGGACGCCTGCGGATGGATTGCGCGCTCGATAACGGTCTCTCATTCTGGGTCGTCGGCGACCAGCTCCTCAAAGGAGCCGCGCTAAACGCTGTCCAGATCGCCGAGTTGCTGTAATTCGCTCAAGAGAGCGACGCAAAACACGCGTGCGAACCGGAGCGGCGGCGTCCCAGCCGCCGTTCGGCGAAGCCGAAACTCTGTGTAACCGCGTTTTGCGTAGTGGGACGTTTTCGAGACGCCTACTTCTTCGCCTCTTTGGCCGGCTTCACCTCCACGGAGGCGGCAGTCATCGTGTATTTCACGGTGACCTTTTCGCCGACCTTCAGCTCACCGCCTTCCACTTTCGTGTCAGCAGTGCGGGCGAATTCGTGCCGTTCCTTATTCTTGCCCTCCACGACGAGCTTCGTGTCAGTCACTTCAAGAATCGGCCCCGTGACTTGGTAGGAGTCCGGCTTCGGAGCGGCCGTGGCGACCAGGGTGAGAGCGGCGAGTGCGGTGAGGATGTTTCGCATGATCTGTGAGGTGTTCGTAGGGAATCGTAACTACGTATTTTCCGGCTGCATAAGAATTTAGGGACGTAAACATCCCCCGAATCGACGGATGCTCCCTCCTCGCAAAAACGGGCCGGACCAGAGGGAACGGCTGAAAGCACGCTTGCGCCGTAGCGGGCTCGCCAGAGCGGCCACCTGGGATCCATTCAATGACGCCTCACTTCCATCTGAGTTTGAGACCTTGATCGCAGTATTATTTTGCGAGGCTCTCCCGCAGCTTCACCGGATCCGTCTCCGGCGCCTGGCAGACAAAGTTCTCGCAAACATAAGCTGCCGCTTTCCCGCCAACCGGCGCCATGCCCGCGACCGTCTCGAGCCGCTTGCTCAGCCAGGCCTGGCTCGGACCTTTGTCGGCGAGCAGCACCATTTGGTTTGGCGCAAACACCGCGCGCACTTCCTTCAGCAGCGCCTTTGTATCCGCCGCGTCCCTGCGGCCTGCGATCACCACCTGGCGCGGCTTCGCGGCGGAGAGATCCACGGAGCAAAGCATCTGCGCCATTGCGCTCGGCAGCTTGTCGAGTTGCTCGCTCACGCTCTTGATCGTTTTCTCCGCCCGCTCGTGCAGGTCCTTCGACTCGGTCAATTGCGCCAACCGCAGGAGATTCCCCGCCGCGACGCTCGTCGGCGTCGGCTCTGCTCCATCGTAGTCTTCCTTTGAGCGAAAGAGCACGTCACTCAAACCGGCCGGCGTTTGGTAGTAGCCGCCGTGTTCTTTGTCGTGGAAGAGCTCATCCATCCTCGCCTGCAGCGCGAGCGACCACTCCAGCCATTGCGGATCGAAGTCCGCTTCGTAGAGATCGAGCAGACCGTTGATCAGCGTCGCATAGTCGTCGGCAAAACCGGCGATCTTGCTCGGCTCATGCCGGAAGCTGCGAATCAGCGCGCCATCCTTCCACAGCTGCGCCTGGATAAACTTCGCGCTGCGTTGCGCCGCAGCCAGGTAACGCGGCTCATCGAAAACCTGCGCCGCCCTCGCCAGCGCCGAGATCATGAGCCCATTCCATGCGACAATCACCTTGTCATCGAGATGCGGCCTCGGACGTTTGCTGCGAATCTCAAACAGCTTCTTGCGCGAGCGTTCGAGGATCTCCTCGATCTCCGTTTCCTCCTTCGAGAACAG
>CBHXZU010000839.1:0-2584 GCA_966125105.1 uncultured Prosthecobacter sp. | reverse complement strand
GGCGTGATGGCCGACCTGTTCGTGGCGAACGACGCCGTCGCCGACGTCCAGGTGCGCTCCAACACCTCGGTCTACATCTTCGGCAAGGCCGCGGGCCAGACCACCGTTTATGCCACCGACCGCTACGGCCGGGTGGTGGCGGATTGCTTCGCCGGAAATCCGAAGAAGACGGACAGCGCGTTCCGCTATTACCAGCGGGAGCTTTCGATCCGCCCGAATGCCGATGATGTCCGGCAGAAAATCGTTCTGCTGCATTGGACTGCGGAGAACTTCGCAGAACTCCGGAAGCTGTATGCCGACGCGGCCTACGCGAAACATTTTGAGCCCGAAATGAAGCTGATGGTCGCGATGCGGCAGCACGATTGGGCGGCGATTTGGGAACCGATGCTCACTTTGCAGCAGCGGAACTATTCGCACCCGATTCCCGTGGTTCTCACGTTCGTTGCCGGGACTATTTGGCTGATCCTCGCGCTGCAGATCGCGCAGCCGCAGGGGTTGTTCAGTTTCCGCATTTGGGCACCGCTCGTGGCGATCCCGCTTGGGATGGCCAGCACATTGCCTGTCCTCTTTCTCGACGCCTACCAGCGGGAAACCTGGGGGCTCGAGCAGTCAGGCTCATTCTTCAATGACTGCTATTTCTTCATCGCGGGCGTCGGATTGCGCGAGGAAGCGTGCAAGTTCCTGCTCTTTCTGCCGCTCGCGCCTTTTGTGCTGATGCGTGGCAGCCGGTTGGAAATGCTCATCGTCGCCGGCGCGGTGGGTCTTGGATTCGCGATCGAGGAAAACGTCAGCTACTTTCTGATGAGCACACCCGCGGCGGCGTTCTGCCGATTCCTGACCGCGAACTTCTTCCACTTTGCGGCGACCGGGCTCATCGGGCTCGCGTTCTGCGACACGGTGCGCGACTTCCGGAAGAAATGGTGGAAGTTCCCCGCGGTCTTCGCGCTCGTGGCTGTCGTGCACGGGTGCTACGACGCGTTTGTCAGCGCGCCCACCGTATTCTTCGAAGTCATGGGCATGTCCTGCTTCGTGCTGCTGTCGCTCGCCTTCTTTCGCCAGGCCGCTCGTGAACGCGGGAAGGCCACCGACCAGATTTTCCCCGCGGCCACGCTGATATTTGGCCTCTCGATCCTCGTGGCGACGATCCTCGTCTGCGCTTCGATCGAATTCGGCATGGAGTTTGCGCTCGAATCCATCTGGGCCGTGGGAATCTCCGTCTCTCTCATGGTCTACATGTTCTTCATCCTGTTCCGCGATGGGCTGGAGGAAGAGGAAGAGATCAACCCGAACTTCGAACCACTCTAATTCATGGAAGCCGTGCTCATGGCCTTGCGGGCGTTGGATTGATCATGATGTTCGCTGGGCGTCACATCATGATCCGAGATACCGGAGGCGATCTGTCCTTCTTCTGGATCCTGAGGCTCCGGCTGGTTCCGCTGTCGGACATGCTCTACATGGTCCGCCATTACAACCAAGCGAAGCGGGGTGGAATCATCAGTGTGATTGGGATGTGGCTGATGGTCCCGTTCTTCGGGAACATGCTCTGGCAGCAGCAGGAGCAGCTGAAGGCCACCATGGAAGCGTTCGCGCAAAAACACCGCACGCGAGAGAATGCCGGGTTAACGCCGGAGATCACCAAGGACATGTCGGCCGAGGAGATCGTGGCGGGTACCCAGTGGAAAACGGAGCACCTTGCCGAAAAGTTACGCAAGGTGGAGGCGCTGAACGCGCACCTGAAAACGTGGCATGATCAGCTGCAGGCGGAGCGGGCAAAGCTCTCGACGAACCCGGCCGACGTGCAGAAGTTCAATGAAAACGTCGCGGCGTACACCGCATTCAATGCGGTCGCGAAGGAGGAGAATGCGGAGCTGGGGCTGTTGCGCAGCGCGAAATAAAGGAGCGCTTACCGCCTCTTCCCCGAGTTCGAGAGGAGAGGGATCTCATTCTCAGCCAGCCGGCTGATGTCGCGCCGCTGGAACCCTTTGGCGTAGGCGTCCGATGCTTACAAAATTGACCGCCCCTACGGAGTTCCAACCGGGGGACTCATGCAGCCGCGGCGCAGTGTTTGTCCCGCACCGCGCGGCGCCTGCCCTCCGACCTCTCGGTCTGCCACAGTCTTCACGCGCAAAACAAAAACCCCGGCCTCTTTCGAGACCGGGGTTCTGAATTGATTTTGCCGAGCGCGGTCTCTTGCGCGGGAGAGCGCTTCGACCGTGACTCGCGCGCGCTTACTTGGCCGGGGCCGGAGCGGGCGCGGGTGCCGGGGCTGGCGGCGGCGCGGGAGCGGCGTCCGGCGGAGCGTTGATGACTTCGTCTTCCGCGGGCGCGGGCTTGGCCGGAGCGGGAGCAGGTGCCGGAGCCGGATTCTTGGCTTTGGCAGCGGCGTCGGCAGCGGCATTCGCGGCGTCGGTCGCCTTGGCAGCAGCGCTTTCCGCGGCGGCTTTGCTCTCAGTCGTCGGTGCCTTCGCAGCGGCATCCTTCGCATCCTTCGCGGCATCCTTCGCGTTATCGGCGGCTTGGTTCGATTGACGCGCGGATGCGTCCCCAGGTTTCTTATCGCAAGCGGCGAGGCCGAGGGCGGCGA
>CBHXZU010000838.1:0-2595 GCA_966125105.1 uncultured Prosthecobacter sp. | reverse complement strand
ATTTCGTGGCGGCCTTTTTTGTCGCGGTCGTCTTCTTGGAAGACGTGGTCGTCTTTTTCGCAGGTGCGGCGGGCTTCTCGGCAATCTTGTCGAACTTGAGATACGCCACTAGTTCGCGAGACACCGTGACGGTTTTACCTTCCTTCAGGGCTTGCGATGTAGCTGGCGACGTGCGGATGACAACCGTGCCGCCATCGCTTGTGTAGCCGGAGAAATACCATTCGCGCGTGGCGAAGCCGACTGTTTCGAGCTTCTCCGTCTTTTCTCCCCCGCCCCGCGAACGATCGCGAAGGTTTCCGCTGAACCAAATGCTGCCGCGCTCGGTGATGGTCGTCTTCACGGTGAGCGTGAGACCGAGCGGGACTTGGCCGCCGCCGGGCACCGCAGTGTCCTGGGTGATTTCGACGGTGCCCTGATCGTTTTCCGTCGCGGTTATGCTCGGTGAGCTGAGGATGCTGGCGCCTTTTATCTTGGTGAGCTTATCGGGCGTTGCAGGAGGCTCGGTGCCCGCGGGAAGATCGACGAAGGACGCGTTGATCGCAACTTTCGCGGCTACGGTGGTCCGCTCGAGAACAAAGACGAGGACGGCGGCGAGGACGAGATGTCGAAGGAACATCGAAGGGTGCAATTACCAACCAGCGCCTTTGGTCTGCGTTTTCACGCGGACGAGGAACATGTTCGCCGTGACGTAGAGCGTGGAGCCGTCGTCGCCCCAGCAGCAATTGCCGGTCGGCTGATTTGTGAGGATGGAGCCAACGTGTTTTCCCTCGGGCGTGATCACGAGCACGCCGCCCGGGCCGGTCGCCCAGACGTTGCCGCTTTTGTCGACCTTGAGGCCGTCGCAGGAGCCCTTGCGTCCGGTGCTGGCGAGTTGTTTGGCGTCGAAGAACGTTCGTTCTGCGCCAACCGAACCGTCCTCTTTCACATCATATGCCACAATGCGCGGTGCCTTCTGATCGCTCACGGCGACGTAGAGGACCTTCTCATCCGGCGAGAAGCCGATGCCATTCGGGAACGTGAGATCCTTGGTGACGAGCGAGACTTTTCCGCCGCTGACGCGGTACACGCCGTTGAACGGGATTTCCTTCAGCGGAGAATCATTCAGCTTGTCGAGGCCGTATGGCGGATCGGTGAAGTAGATGTCCCCATTCTTCCGTAGCGCCATGTCGTTCGGGCTGTTGAATCGCTTGCCTTCAAAGCGATCGGCGAGCGTGACGAACTTTCCGTCGTCATACCGCGCAATGCGGCGGTCCCCGTGCTGGCAAATCAGCAATTTTCCCTGCGCATCCGTGGCGAGGCCGTTGCTGCCCTGCTCGCGGAATCCCGCTGTGGGTGTCGTCATTCCGCTCGGCTTTAGGAATACCTCGGCTTTCGTTATCCCTTCCTTCCAGCGGTAAGCGATGTTTTCCGGCACGTCGGAGAAGATCACGCTTTTGTCGAACCACGTTGGCCCCTCGGACCAGGTGAAGCCTTCCGCGAGTTTCTCCACCTTCGCGTCGGCCGCCACGAGCTTGTCGAAAGCGGGGTCCAGGCGTTCGATGCTCATTTCGAACGGTGGGATGGGACGATCCGCGGCAAGCGCCAGGACCGGCACACTGAGGAGAGCGGCGAGGAATTTCATCGCCCGCGCTTTTGCCGTGCCTGCCCCTCCGGGCGCAATGCTCAAAAAGCGCGGGGCTTACGAGAGTCCGCGGGCAATGTAGGCACGGGAGAGCTGAACGTAACGATCAGCCCAGACGCGAATGCTGGCTTGCTCCTCGAGCAAGAGAGCGCGCGCAACCTTCGCGGGCGAGCCAAGGATCAGCGAGCCATCCGGGAACTTCTTCCCCCCGGTAACGAGCGCACCGGCGCCGATGATGCAGCGATTCCCGATCTCCGCGCCATCGAGGATTGTCGCACCCATGCCCACGAGAACCTCACTGCCGATGCAGCACGCGTGGAGGATTGCCTTGTGGCCGACCGTGACCAACTCGCCCGCTTCTACTCCGTATTCGTCTGCGAGGTGCACCACAGAGCCGTCCTGGATATTGCTCCGCGGGCCAAAGCGGATGCGATTGATGTCTCCGCGCAGCACGGTCTGATACCAGACACTGCATTCTTCCCCAAGGCTAACATCGCCAACGATAGTAGCATTGCCGGCTATCCAACAGCTTGCTGGAATTTGAGGTTTGGCATCGAGGTGGCGACCTATCCGCGCGTCGTGTGACATATGACCGCTCTGCCACGGTCACGAGGGAAAGCAACCGCGAACCCTGATAAACACAGGGTCCGCGGCGCGAAATCCTCTGAAAACCCCATTGACTTCAGCATGGTCGGCTGACAAACACGCCGCCGCTGTCGGACTACACCTCGACACTGCAAATCCGCGAAACAATCAAGACACACAACCACTCAAACCACCCATCCATGAACAAGGCAGAGCTCGTATCGAACGTTCAGAAGGCACTCGGTAAAGAAACCAGCAAAGCAGCGGCTGAAAAATCCGTGGCAGCTGTGATCGAATCGATTGCCGGCGCACTGAAGAAAGGTCAAAGCGTGCAACTCATCGGCTTCGGCACCTTCAAGGTCGTCAGCCGCAAGGCGCGCAAGGGCGTG
>CBHXZU010000837.1:0-2599 GCA_966125105.1 uncultured Prosthecobacter sp. | reverse complement strand
TAGCCCTCGTGACCGGCGATATCGAACTTGTGGGTCAGCGAGAGACGCGTGTCGGACATCCGGCGGCGAACCGGCATGTCGGCCTGCTTGCGCAGTTCCAGCGTGAGCTTCTCAAGGTCGGCAATACGATTCTCGAGTGCGGACTTGTCGGTCAATTCAGACTGCACTTCCGCTACGGCTGCCGAGGCGCCATTGCTGCTGTGCTTCTTTTTGTCCGTCGCGAGCGGCGCGCTGCGCTTCGATCCATCGCGGTAGATGGCAATGGCCTTCAAGCCGAGCTGCCAGCCCTCGATGTAAGTGTTCATGATGTCGTCGACGGTCGCCTCCTCGGGGAGGTTCACCGTCTTCGAGATTGCGCCGCTGAGGAAAGGCTGCGCGGCGGCCATCATGCGGATGTGCGCGCGGTAATGGAGCGAGCGGGTGCCCGAGCGCGGCTTGAAAGCGCAGTCGAACACCGGGAGATGCTCCTCCTTCAGCCCCGAGCGAATGACTTCGCCCGTCTGCTCATCCTGCACGTCTTCGATCGTGTCGAACTTGTCGATGTGCGCCGTGATGCGCTCGATCTGATCGCTCGCGTAGCCGAGCGACTGCAGGCCCTGCTTCACCGTCTGGTTGACGATCTTCAGCATGCCGCCACCTGCTAGCAGCTTGTATTTCACGAGCGCGATGTCGGGCTCGATGCCCGTGGTGTCGCAATCCATCAGGAACCCGATCGTGCCCGTCGGCGCGAGGACGGTGACCTGCGCATTGCGGTAGCCGTGCTTTTTACCGAGCGAATATGCGGAATTCCAAACGTCGCGGGCCTCGTCCTTGAGGTAACCAAAACGATCGCTCGCCTGGATGTCCTCCACGCTCTTGCGGTGCAACTGAATCACTTCGAGCATCGGCTCGACATTGTCCTTCGCCACCGTCTTCGCGACGCCGCTCGCGCGGGAGTCGTGATAGCCCGGGAACGGCTGCATCGATTGCGCGATTCGGGCGCTCTGCTCATAGGCATGGCCCGTCATGATCGCCGTGATCGCGCCCGCCAATGCGCGACCTTCATCGCTGTCGTAACCCAGGCCGTAGCTCATGATGAGCGAGCCGAGATTTGCGTAGCCGAGACCGAGCGTGCGGAAGATGTGCGAGTTCTCCGCGATCTCTTTGATCGGGTAGCTGGCGTTATCGACGATGATCTCCTGCGCGGTGATGTAAACGCGCACCGCCGCCTTGAATCGCTCCACGTCAAACGAACCGTCCGCCTTCTTGAACTTCATCAAGTTCAGCGAGGCGAGATTGCACGCGGTGTTATCGAGGAAGAGGTATTCCGAGCACGGATTCGTGCTGTTCTGGCGCGCCGTGCCTTTGCAGGTATGCCACTTGTCGATCGTGGTATCGAACTGCATACCCGGATCGCCGCACACCCACGTGCCTTCGGCGATCTTGCGGAGCAACGTCCGCGCGTCCTTCTTCTCGCACGGCTTGCCGTCGATCACGCGCTTCGTCCACCACTCACGGCCGGCGATCGCGGCGTCCATGAATTCATCGCTCACGCGCACGCTCAGGTTTTCGTTCTGATACATCACCGAGCCGTAGGCTTCGCCGTTGAACGAGCCGTCGTAGCCCTGCTCGATCAGCGCCCACGCCTTCCGCTCTTCCTTCTGCTTCGCGTCGATGAACTCCTCCACGTCCGGATGCCAGTCCTTCAGGGTGTTCATCTTCGCCGCGCGGCGGGTTTTGCCGCCGGACTTCACGACATTCGCCACCTGGTCGTAAACCTTGAGGAACGAGAGCGGGCCGCTCGGCTTGCCGCCGCCGGAGAGCTTTTCGCGTGTGGAGCGCAACGGCGAAAGGTCCGTGCCCGTGCCGCTGCCGTATTTGAAGAGCATCGCCTCCGACTGCGCGAGGCGCATGATTTCCTCCATCGAGTCACCCACGCTCTGGATGAAGCAGGCGCTGCCCTGCGGATACTCGTATTGCGTCGGCGCCCGCTCCGCTTCTCCCTTCGCGCGGTTGTAGTAATAGTTGCCCTCCCCCTTCCCTTTGCCCGTCCCATACTGCTGGAAGAGGCCGACATTGAACCACACTGGCGAATTGAACGCGCCGTACTGATTCACGCACAGCCAGGTGAGATCCTGGTAGAAGATCTCCGCGCTCTCCTCGTCCGCGAAATAGCCGTCACGAATTCCGAAATCCGTGATCGTGCGCGTCACGCGATGGATCAACTGCTTCACGGAGCGTTCCCGACCGCCTTTGTAGGGATCGCTGCCGTTGGCGATGTCGCCATAGAAGTATTTCGAAACCGCGATCTTCGTGGCCAGGGCCGACCAATTCTTCGGCACCTCCACACTCTCCTGCTTGAAGATCGCCTTGCCCGAGTCGTCGGTGATCTCCGCGGTGCGGAGCTCCCACTCGAGCTCGTCGAAGGGCGCGATGGCAGGATTCGAAAACGCTCGCTCGAATCTCAAACCCTTCGCAGAGCTTTTGGCGCTCTTGGATTTCGTGGTGAAACGGCGGCCGTTCGGACCGGCGACAACGGCGCTGGAAGCGCGGCGAGGGGCTTGGAGTTTAGGCGGCGTTGGCATGACTGTGGATAACTTGTGAACTGAGCTGGGGTTCC
>CBHXZU010000836.1:0-2605 GCA_966125105.1 uncultured Prosthecobacter sp. | reverse complement strand
GGAGAAGCGACGGTACTTTTCGACACCGTGGCGGCTGGAGAGTCTCTCACCGATGCCGCGCGTGTCGGAGTCCGGTATGAGAATCGCGAATTTAGCGAATCGACACCCGATCGGACGTTTATGGACGAATTGGCGAAAGCCGGCGGCGGCCGCTCGATCATGAGCGTGGATGACGCCGTGGCGGTGTGTCGCGAAGCGGCCGCGCAACGCGCTCGGGAAGCGCAACGCAGCTGGACGCAACCAGCATGGGCGCGCTGGCCATGGCTATTGACGCTCGGGATGATCCTGTGCCTCGAGTGGGCTTTGCGGCGCCGTGCTGTCACCAACGCAGCGGTCGCAGCCAGCCTCTTCATGCTTTGCACGCAACCGCTGCGCGCGGAGGAAACCACGTCACCAAGCGCGGCGGAAATCAGCGCCCTGATCGATCAACTCGGCGCGCCGCGAGTTCGCCTACGCGACGAAGCCGAAGAGAAGCTGAAAACGATCCCGAGCGCGTTGGAAGCAGCGAAGGCCGCCGCGCAGAGCTCCGCGAGCCAGGAGATCCGCCTGCGCGCGCAGAATGTCGCGCAGACGTTGCGGCAAAACTTATGGCAGCAAGAAGCGGTGCTGGAGGGACACCGCCGCCAGCCCGCCAGCCTGGCGCGGAACATTCAGCTCAGTCCGGACGGAAAGACGTTTTACACCCGCGGAGAGGATCACGTCCGCGCCTGGAATGTGGATACGATGCAGCCCGGCATCACCTTCGGCTCAGCCTTGGGAAGATACAAAGACTGGCAACGAGGCGGGCCGATTTGGACCTTCGGGATTTCCCCGGATAGCCAGCGCGTGGTCACCACGGACGATCTGGGGAACGTCACCATTCACAATGCGACGGACGGCCAGCCCCTCGTCGGTTTTTTGAATCACGATCCCAAAGCGGGCATCGCTTTTTCCATGAACTACCGCGTCGTCTGGAGCGCAGTCTTCTTCCCGGACGGGAAGAAGCTTGCGACGGTCGATCGCGCAGGTTTCTTCCGCACCTGGAACGCGGAAACGGGTGAGTTGTTGAAATCCGTTCCAATGATGCTGATGCAAGTCAGCCGTTCGCTCACGATATCGCCGGACGGAAAGCTGGTCGCGATCGCCATCGATTACGGAGGAGAACCCGATTACGTCTGGATCTGGAACGTCGAAAAGGAGGATTGGGTTTACAAGCAATCCACCACGAACCGGATGAATACCCTGCAGTTCACCCGCGATGGGAAAACTCTGCTTGGCGCCAACTATGATGGATATCTCCACGTGTGGACAGTCGGCAGCGACGGAGCACTCAGCGGAGAAAAGCGAATCGGGCCGGCCGGTAGCCGAATCGGCTACGCGACGTTCTCTGCGGACGAGAAGTCGGTCTTCGCCGTGGTGGAGAGCGGATGGTTGACTCAGTGGGACGTGCAGACCGGTGAAGAGATCTGGCGCAGCCAGGTGGTTGAAGGCGGCCTCTTCGGCGTCGCAGCCCTGGCGCCGGATCGCGTTCTGACCGCTGGGGGCGACGATTGCGTGCGCGTATGGCAGAAGCGCGCTTCGACAAAGTCGCCGTAGGTCGCGGAAACTCGCCACTACCCACCATCGATGCCCAGACATCAATCGAAGATCCAAGTCTCACAACGCCTTATGCGCCGCATCCTCACGCTAATCTTCGCCGCGATCGGTGTTGCTTCCTCAACTGGAGCCGAGCCAGTTGCGGCGGCTTACGGCACCAAGGTCCCTTTCCAGGAGGGAAGGCCGCTCAAGTTTCCAAACTTCGAATTGGTTTACGCCGGAAAGCGAAAAGTAGTCCCTCCGCAGTATCCGCGCGGCTGGTGGGCACACGACTTCCAGGTTCGCAATGGAAGGACGGAGCAAAAGGTGAGCTGGTCCGCCGGAACCGGAGACATCGGCCCCACACGATTTACCATCGCGGGCTCCGCATACGATCTCGAGCTCAGCCGCTCCGACAAACTCGGGAAACTGAAGGACGACGAGCTGGTCGTCAGCCCGGCGAAGTAACGCGAAAGCTCAATCCAACGCCGCAGCAGACCCGCGCTCGCGTAGGATGCATGACTCCATGTCATCACTTGCCTAGGCGGGGCAAAGACGAGTCCCGCGCGAACGTCGGGAAACTCAAGGAACGACGATTTGCCTCACATTTTGTGATTCAAGTCAGTTCGGCTATCTCCGCTTCGCTTCGATTCCAGGTCGTCGGGGAGGGATTGGCGGCACGGAGTCTACTAATAACGCACAGACGGGTCGCGGACCTGACGAGTATACACATCTCTACCGGGGAAGGTGGACGTGACAGTCGCTCTGCATTGAAGCTCCGGAGGAGCGACCTGTGTGCGAACGAAAACCATGAACTCAGAGCGTGAAAGTCGCTACCCGTCGGAGATGCGAAACCGATGAGAAGCAAAAGGCAACTGCGCTGCCGCAAGGCGGGGTGGGAAGCAGCCTGGAGCGAAGACGCGGCCCTGAAGAAGCAAAGCAAAATGCAGCTGAACTCGATTCGGCCTGATTCGGTGGGGAGCCTGCACAGAATGAGCGAACCCTGCGCGCAAGCGCGACCCGCGGAGAGCACCGAGCGCATCAACCGCTC